>JASGCR010000284.1 GCA_030054015.1 Candidatus Symbiobacter sp.
CAAGCTTTTCTATCCCCCCCTTCTAAAGAAGGGGGGGTAAACAAATTTTCGACTTATTCAGACCTTCCTAAGCAGGAAGGGGGGGGCACAAACTTACTTTTGCCCTAACCCCTAACCCATCAACAAAGACTCAAACAAAACCCGACCATCCACCCCACCCAAATCGGGATCAACGGCATTCTCTAAATGCGGCATTAATCCTAAGATGCGGCGGTTGGCGGATAAAATGCCAGCAATATTTTCCGCCGAGCCATTGGGATTGTCCCGCGCATCATAACGAAAGGCAATGCGGTCATGGTCGCGCAATTCCGCCAAAATTGCGGTACTGGCGTAATAGCATCCATCATGATGGGCAATCGGGGCGCGGAGTCTTTGCCCCAGCGCACCGGCGCGGGTGAAAATTGATTCCGTACAAGCAATTTCCAACCCCACCTGGCGGCAGATGAATTTTCCGCTTTGGTTGCGCAGCAAGGCTCCGGGCAATAAACCCGCCTCGCACAAAATTTGAAACCCGTTGCAAATGCCGAGAATGGGCGTACCGGCGGCGGCGCGTTGCTTGATTTCAGTCATAATCGGTGAATGGGCGGCAATCGCCCCCGACCGCAAATAATCGCCATAGGAAAAACCGCCCGGCAATACGATCAAATCCAGCCCGTCAGGCAGGGTGGTTTCCTGGTGCCAGACAAATTCAACCGAGGGTTTTAATGGCCCGGCTTTTAAAGCCCCACCCTGCCTTAAAGCCCCTCCCTGCCTTAAAGCAAGAGCGACATCGCGCTCGCGGTTCGAGCCAGGAAAGACAATAATCGCGGTTTTCATGATATAAATTCGATTTTGACCTGTTCCATCACCGGATTGGCCAGGAGTTTGTCGCACATTTTTTTAAGCTCGGTCTCAGCCTCGGCCTTTGTCGCGGCATTGAGGTCAATTTCGAGGTAACGCCCTTTCGCCAGGCCGGTCACGCCGGTAAAACCCATCTGGTGCAAGGCCTTGAGACTGGTCACGGCTTCGGGGTCGTGAATGCCAGGATGCAGGGTGATATAGATGCCAAATTTCATGGGGCAACCGCCGTTTCGGGCAGAACCCCCAAACGCCGCGCGACTTCTTGGTACGCCTCTTTGACATTGCCCAAATCGCGGCGGAAGCGGTCTTTGTCCATTTTATCGCCGGTTTTCACATCCCACAGGCGGCAATTATCCGGCGTGATTTCATCGGCCAATACCACGGTGAATTCATCTTCGTTAAACAAGCGGCCAAATTCCAGTTTGAAATCGACCAGGCGGAGGCCTACCCCCAAAAACAACCCAGTCAAAAAATCATTGACGCGCAAGGACAAGGCCATCATGTCATCCAATTCCTGGGTGCTGGCCCAGCCAAAGGCGGTGATGTGTTCTTCGCAAATCATGGGGTCGCCCAATTCATCGGATTTGTAAAAATATTCGATGATGGAACGCGGCAGGGGGGTGCCTTCTTCGAGTTTAAACCTGGTTGCCAAGGACCCGGCGGCCAAATTGCGTACCACCACTTCGACCGGAATAATCTCGACCCGGCGCACCAATTGTTCCCGCATATTGAGGCGTTTGACAAAAGCCGTGGGAATCCCAATTTCGCCCAAACGCAACATTAAATATTCGGAAATGGCGTTGTTCAGCACGCCTTTGCCGTCGATAATGGCATGTTTTTGGGCGTTAAAGGCCGTGGCATCGTCGCGGAAATATTGTACCAAGGTGCCAGGCTCGGGGCCTTCATACATCGTTTTGGCCTTGCCTTCGTAGATTTTTCTGCGCCGTGCCATGAAAGCTTTCCAAGTTAAAAACGGTTAAAACTATTTTCCCCCCACCATAACACCAAGCCCCAGTCGATACAAGATTAAGAGTCGGTTTGCTATCGTTTCCGGCAATTTGAGCGGCACAACCGCCTGGTGTTTGCGGAGGGAGGCCCCGCTCTGGCGACCGATCACGGGGTTTGGATTTGCGGCAAATAATTGTTATATTGCGGGTTAAGGAGATCGATCATGTTGACTCTAAATATTGACCTTGGCAGCGAGACCGAAACCCGCCTGCGCGATTTTGCCACCCAATCCGGCCTGTCGGTGGACGAGGCGGTACGCAATGCGGTGGCTTATTTTTACACCCATATTGCCGAGAATGATTCTTGCCCGCCCGAATGCGCGGGTGAGCCGCACCCTGATACCTTAGAATCAATCGCTCAAATTGAACGGGGTGAGGGCAAAGAATTTAACAATTTTAGTGAATTAATGGCCGATCTCAATGCGGAAGATTAAACATAGCCCGAATTTTAAGCGCGATTATAAAAACCTAACGGAAAGAGTGGGGAAAGAATTATTAACCCGCCTTTTGGAATCGGTTGTCGTTCCGTTGAGCCAAGACATTCCCCTTGATCCACGCTTCCATGACCATAAATTAAAAGGTAAATTGAGCGGCTTTCGTGAATGCCATATCCGCCCCGATTTGTTGTTGATATACGAAAAAACCGATGATGGGCGGTTGGTGCTTCACCGTTTGGGTTCGCACAGCAAATTGCGGCTGGTGGGGTGAGTAAAAAGGAACGGCATTCACCCCAATTTCAACTCACTATGCGACCCCAGGCGGATTAATTCCAACACATTCTCATCCGGTTTGCGGTAAATTAACAACAAATCCGGGCGGAGGTGGCATTCCCTGTGACCCTGCCATTTTCCGCGCAACGGGTGGTCGCGGTATTTGGCGGCGAGGGGGAGGTCTTGGGCAAGACTGAAGATTATCTCGGCCAAAACATCATCAAGCCCATCACGATATTTGCCATGATAAGCACGTTTCAGGTCATTGATAAAATTTTTATGTTTTTCAACCCGCCGCATGATAGCGGCCTTGTAATTCTTCTTGGTCGAGCTCGGTTCTTACCTGTTTCATCCAGGCGATAAATTCCTCAAACGTCATGCTGTCGCATTCCCCCCGCGCCATTGCCGCCATTGCTTCTAACGATTCTTCATTCGGTTCGCCTTCGCATTCGGGGGGGCAGCTATCGGGGTCATGATCCCAAAAATGCTGCACCGCCTCGGCGACCAGATCGTCGATTTTTTTGCCGGAATGCGTGGCATAATCCGCCAGACGCGCCTCGGTCTCGGCTCCCAAATTAATTTCGAGCATGGTAAATTCCTCTTTTATCGCCTCAATTAAAACATTATAGCAAAAAATAAGTGCTCGCGCTAATGAAAGAGCGTCATTACCCGCCGGACTGCAAGCGGGAATCCGCTTGCAGTCCGAGTCGGGTAATCCCCCAGGAGTTTTGGGGAAT
>JASGCR010000285.1 GCA_030054015.1 Candidatus Symbiobacter sp.
CCTTAGAGCCTGATTCAAAATTAAGAGTCATATTATGAATTTTAAGTTGCGTCTTACCCCGACTTGCTTGCTAACGCAAGCGGCGGGTGAAGACGTACTAACTCAACTTTTAATAATTATCGCACAGGCTCTTAGGGAAGGTCTGAATAAGTCCCTTTTTTGCCAAAAGAGACACGCATTTGCGAGCGGCGCAGCCGCGAAGCAATCCAGAAAAATCGAGCATTTTCAAGATGTTACTGGATTGCTTCGCGGTTGCGATGCAACCGCTCGCAAATGCCATATTTTTTGGTATTGAGACTTGTTCGGAGTTTCCTAAAGAAGGGGGGGGGGCATAAAGCGGAATTGATTTGGAAACGGGGTATACAAACCATTTGACAAAAAATTGAAAAAAATCTGGCATTCATCCAAAAAAACCGCTATGAGTAAATCGAACTTAGCAAATTCAACGGGTTCCCATGCGATCTTAATCTATGGCATCATCTTAAATCCTAAGGTTAAGCGACGGGTGGACAGCTAGACCTTAACCAGATTTCCTTGCATGGTCGGCTCTGACAGGGTGGCGTAGGGTACAATCAAAATTCTTTCTAAACACGGGAAAGTCATGCGCGTAACAACCGGGACATTTCAACCAAAGTTGGTCGCCAGGCGACTTGGACTTGGTTTAGGGATTATTTTGGCGATGCTCTGTTGCGGCCAGGGCCAGGCCGAGGCCAAAGCGCGCAAACAGCGTTACCAGCTTTCTTTCCCGCCGCCCACCGCGAGTTCAATCGTCTTGGAAGCGGGGAGCAAACAGGTACTCTACGAAAATGCGGCCGATGCGCATGTCCGCCCCGCCTCGCTCACCAAAATGATGACGTTATATTTGACATTCGGGCAATTGGCGGCGGGAAAAATGCACCCCGAAGATGCCCTGACCGTTTCGCGTTACGCCGCCAGCCGCAGTACCCTACGTTTGGGGTTGCGGCCTGGCAGCACCCTCACCGTGGCCCAAGCCATTTTGGGGGTTATCACCAAATCCGCCAATGATGCCGCCGTCGTGCTGGCCGAGGCCATTAGCGGCAGCGAAGCCAATTTTGCCACATTAATGAACGAAACCGCGCGTCAAATCGGTATGGAGAACACGAATTTTATGAACGCATCGGGCTTGCCCGACGCGGCGCAATATACCAGCGCGCGCGACATGTCAACCTTAAGCCTGGCCCTGATCTATCATTACCCGCAATTTTACAGTTTGTTTGCCACCCGGCGTTTTGTCTATGGCCGCACCGTTAGCCTTAATCACAATCATTTATTGGGAACGGTGGATGGGGTGGATGGGATTAAAACCGGTTTTATTAATTCGGCGGGGTTTAACTTGGCGGCATCGGCCATGCGCAACAACAAGCGGGTGGTGGTGATCGTCATGGGCGGCACCTCGCCGGTTAATCGGGATCGCCGCGTGGCCGAATTGATCGATGCCGGTTTCGCTATCATCAACCATGAAATTGACAGTTTGGACGAGTCGGAACCCCTCTCCCATCCCAGCGTGAACACGACCAGCCGCGAAAAAGCCACGCCGAGCAGCACCTCCGACGCATCCAAGCCGGTTTTAATGGCGCGTGAAAACGCGGCCGCGCCATTCGATCTCACCCCCAAAACGCCGATGGCCCGCGCCGTGATTGAGGATTTAACCCAATCAGCCTCTCCCCCCTTATCGCCCGCACCCAGTCTCGCCCCCGCGCTGGGGGATGCGGATGGGGAGGCGACGGTCGCACTCCCCGCCGCGACCAATAATGGCGGCTATGGCAGCCCAGAGATTATTACCGCCTCGACCATCGAGCAAGCAGCCAAAGCCAATCTCACCATCCCCGATTCATACTATAAACCCCGCCGCAAAAAAGGCGTTGGGGTAACGAAAGCCAACGCGCCTTCGTCGCGGGTGGCCGTGGCATCTTCTTCCTGGGCGGTGCAAGTGGGGGCTTTTGGCTCGGCCCCGGCCGCGCGCAAAGCCGCGAAAGATGTGCGTAAATTATCCGATGCGGGTTCGGTCAAGATTTTGCCCAAAAAAGGTCGCAAACCCTGGCGGGTGCGCATTATTGGCTTGCCGCATCAACAGGCCCTGGATATGTGCAGCTCGCTCACCCAATCCGGTCACCAATGTATGGTCATCCCTGGTCATACCGGTTAGCGGCGGCGGCCATAAATCAAGCGGGAGAGGAACAATGACAAAAATTCGCTGGGGATTAATCGGCGCCAGCACGATTGCACGCCAAAATATGGTCAAAGCCATAACCGCCCAACCCGACGCCGAAATTACCGCGATTATGAGCCGCGATCATGAGCGCGGGCAAAAATTCGCCGCCGAATTCGCCATTCCGATGGCCTTTACCGCGGTGGAAAAAATGCTGCACGACGCGCCGATTGACGCGGTTTATATCAGCACGACCAACGAATTGCATCACGGGCAAACCCTGTTGGCGGCGGCAGCCAAAAAACATGTTTTATGTGAAAAACCGCTCGCCCTGACGGTCGCCGAGGCCACCCAAATGGTCGCGGCCTGTCGCCAGGCCGGGGTGGTGTTTGGCACCAACCATCATCTGCGTCACGCCCCCACCCACGGCAAAATCCGCGCCTTGATCAAAGATGGCGCGATTGGCAAACCCCTCTATGCGCGGGTATTCCATTCGACTTATCTGCCACTCAATCTGCAAACCTGGCGCATCTCCAATCCCGATGCCGGGGCGGGCGTGATTTTAGACATCACCGTGCATGATATTGATACTCTGCGTTTTGTTTTGGATGACGAACCCGTCGCCACCATCGCCCGCGCCACTGGCGGCGAGATGACCCCCCAACATATTCCCGATGGTGTTATGGGGGTGTGGGAAATGAAATCAGGCCTGCTCGCCCAATTTCACAGTTGCTTTACCACCAAATATGCCGGCACCGCCTTTGAAGTCCACGGCACCAAGGGCAGCATCATTGGCCGCAATGTCATGAGCCAGCGTTCGGTCGGCGAAGTCTATCTCCGCACCGAAACCGGCGAGGAATTGGTGCCAACTTCCCACGATAATCTTTATGTCAACCTGGTAAAATTATTCCACCAGGCGATACGCGGCGAGCAAAAATTCGCCGCCAGTGGCGCGGATGGCTTGCGTTCCTTGGCCGTGGCCTTGGCGGTGGCCGAATCCTCTCGCACCGGCCAGCGTGTGGTGATTGGGGATTAACTTAACGAAAGTCTGAATAAGTCGTACTGACCCCCCCTTCTTTAGAAGGGGGGGATAGAAAAGCTTGGCGAG
>JASGCR010000286.1 GCA_030054015.1 Candidatus Symbiobacter sp.
TATTCAGACCTTCCTTAAGGAAGGTCTGAATAAGTCTAGTTTTACCCCCCCTTCTAAAGAAGGGGGGGTCAGTGACTCTTGCTACTTCTTCAGACTTTCCTTTAGGAGGTTCCAATAACGTACGACTCGAATTTTCACCAAACGACTTAACCCTAAACTTTTTGCGGTGATAAAGGCAAACGATTTTTCAAACGCTTTCAACCATGCGACCGCCAGGACGACGCCAGGCGGTAAAGCGGCGGGGGGTGCCGATGCTATGGCCGGGGTCGTCGCGGCGGGCGATGCGAGCGGATCAGAGGCGCTGGGTTTGGGCAAGATGCCGCCCTCAACCACCAGGCCGGTTTGCCCCAAAGTGAGCAGCAACAAATGTTCCCGATCATCGCGCCGCACCAAGACCAGACGCGATTTGGTATCCAGCATCATGCTTTCGACCAAAGCGAGGCGGCGTTTGGACATAGGCACAAATTTACTGCCCAGATTCAGTTTCGGCAAAATCCGCCCCACCACCCAAATCAGGACAAGCACCAAGACCAGGGCAAATAAATAACGAGAATAATTACCAATATCCATTCATGCTTCCGATCACGCTAGATTGGCCTGGTACAAGGCGACGCAAGCTGTTGGCACCAAAATCCCCCGCAAAAATTCATCGCAAAAATTGCGGCGGGGTGGCGTTTAAGCGATACAGGTAATTTAATATCTCAGCCACGGCATCAAAACAAGAGAGCGGGATGGGGCTGTCAATTTCAATCGCCGCCAGGATTTGCGCCAAATCCCCATCTTGGCGCACTTTGACCCCGGACTCATAGGCCAGTTGCAAAATTTTCTCCGCCGTTTTGCCATAACCGCTTGCCACCACTTTGGGCGTATCGTTAAGCTCGTGTTTTAAGGCGACGGCGATGGCACGCGACCCGCTTGCCCCGGCATCGGCTGGGGATGGGGTTGGGGTTGGCGTGTCGGTAATCGAGATATGCGGGCTTGATGACACCTGGATCAGCGGAATCTTTAGCGGTCGCACCGGTTTAAGGTTTGATGCCGACGAATCGGCCTGGTTATTTTGCGGCGGGTCATTTTGGTTTGGTGGCATGGTTTTTGCATTCTAATCTGAAAGCGTGCGATAGGGGTATTTTTTTGATGTCTGGTGTAAAATAGCCTGAGATAAAATATCTTCTCAAGCTAAAATTATTATGCTAAAAGCTTGCTAAGATTAAAGGCAATCGCGCGTGTCATGTTGTTATTTTCAGGATCGCCTGGCCGGTGATGATGATCAGGCTATGCAGGATTGCGGACGGGGGTAAGGGATGGATATCACCACAAATTCTTTGATGGGTTTGATCGCCAAACGGATGGATTATCTGTCGCAGCGGCAAAAGGTTTTGGCCCAGAATATTTCCAATTCCGACACGCCAGGCTATCGCGCCCAGGACATGAAAGAATTGAATTTTGCCAAGGCTTTGGCGGCGCAAACCCATGTCGTCGCGCCGGCCGTGACCAATCCCGCCCATATTGCCGTGACATCGGGCAAAAGCGAGTTTGGGCTTAATCGCGGCAAGGGGGGGTATGAAACCGCCCCCGATGGCAATTCCGTTGTCCTTGAAGAACAATCCAACAAAATGGCGCAAAACCAGATTGATTACGCCACCGCCACCAATTTATACAGCAAATATGTCACTATGATGAAATTAGCCCTCAGGGGATAATTTTTTTCGGTACGGGTATGGGAGCAGAGGAAAATGGACCTCAAAAGTGCGATGAACATAGCGGCAGCCGGCATGAAGGCCCAGGGGACGCGGCTTCGCATCGTGTCGGAAAACCTGGCCAATGTCAATTCGACCTCACAAACCCCAGGCGGCGAGCCTTATCGGCGCAAACTTGTGACGTTTAGCAATGTGTTGGACAATAATTTGGGTGTCGCAACCGTCAGAGTCAGCAAGGTGTCGCCTGACCCTTCGGATTTCAAACTTAATTATGACCCCCATCACCCCGCCGCCAATTCCGAGGGTTATGTGTTGCAACCCAACGTCAATGCCTTGGTCGAAGCCACCGATATGCGTGAGGCCACCAGGTCATACGAGGCCAATCTGAATGTCATCGATGCCTCGCGCGGCATGTTGCAACGCACCATCGATATTTTGAAATCGTAATGTTTTTGCCGCTCAAAGTGTGTGATTAGGCTTTATAAGATAGTAAAGGAACAAATGCTATGCCAGATATTTCTCCTGCTTCCGCCGTTGCCGCCTATGGTGGAACCGCACGGGCGGCCTTGGATTCAGCCTCGGCGATGCCGAAACGCGGCCTGGCCGCCCCGGATTTTGGCTCGATGCTGGAACAGGTCGGCAAAAACGCCCTCGATATCGGCGAAAAAGCCGAATCTTTAAGTGCCAAGGCCATTACCGGCCAAGCCGAAATGACCGATGTGGTGACGGCGGTGAGCAGTGCCGAATTGACCTTGCAAACCGTGGTGGCGGTGCGCGATAAAGTGGTCACGGCTTACCAGGAAATCATGCGTATGCCGATTTAAGGCCTGATTTTGGCTCGAATCAATGATTGCCGCGATGGCCCGCATGAAAATAATAATGAACAATAATCATTGGGAGGGGTTTGCCCGCTTTTTTGATACTCTGGCGGCCGGGGCGACGATTGCGTCTTTCTCATATTTTGCGCCAAAATCGAATTTGACATTTTGGGATAGTTTGATATTATTAGGGATCGCCATTGTGTTGCTTATCTTGTCTTATTTATGTCGGAGGAAATTGAAATGACCTCACTGTCTTATGCTCTTTTGGTTGCCCTTTGCGTTATTACGGCTTTGTGCTTTGTTGTTTATAATTATAAAGACGAAAGATAGGATTCCCGCGCGAATTCCGTAAGGAAACTCCGAACAAGTCTCAAAAACAAAAAATGGCATTTGCGAGCGGTTGCATCGCAACCGCGAAGCAATCCAGTAACATCTTGAAATTGCTCGATTTTTCTGGATAAGCGATGCGGCTGCGCCGCTCGCAAATGCGCGTCTCTTGTGGCAAAAAAGTGACTTGATCGGAGGTTCCCTAAGGAAGGTCTGAATAAGTCGAAAATCTCTTTACCCCCCTTCTAAAGAAGGGGGGGTAAACTAGACTTATTCAGACTTTACCTGAGGAAGGACTGAATAAGCCCTAACAAAAAAGGAGCGTCATTACCCGCCGCCGCTTGGCGGTCGGGTAATCCCCAGGGGTCTTGTACCTTAAAACTCCTGGGGGATTACCCGACAGATTTATGCCGCTTCGCGGCAAAAATCTG
>JASGCR010000287.1 GCA_030054015.1 Candidatus Symbiobacter sp.
AAGCCAAGCGCGGCGACGCTCAGAATGACACTCCGACTACTTATTCAGACCTTCCCTAAGCAGGAAGGGGGGGTCAGTGACTTTTGCTGCTTATTCAGACCTTCCCTAAGGAACCTCCGAACAAGTCCAGTTTTACCCCCCCTTCTTTAGAAGGGGGGGATAGTTTCGCTTAGTTGCGAAGCAACTTAGCGAAACTTGGGGGGGTTGAGATGTTGAGAATTTATTAATATAATCAACATGTTACACCAACCCCCCCAAGAAAAGCTTTGGCTCGTAAGCACTCGCCAAGCTTTTCTATCCCCCCTTCTAAAGAAGGGGGGGTAAATAAATTTTCGACTTGTTCGGAGTTTCCCTAAGCAGGAAGGGGGGGTCATAATCGGAATTCTTTAGGACACGGAGTATAAAATAATTGGCACGAATTAACCCGCAGCAAAAGAATTTCCATGAAGCATTCTCACGCCCCCCAGGTGCCGGCACTGATCTTAAAATCTTTAAGAAAATTTCACGGGCGGCGCGGATGCAAAATTGGTCTTTTGGGGGGGTCATTTAATCCGCCCCATGCCGGCCATGCGGTGATTTCGCTTTTGGCTTTGCGGCGATTGGGATTGGATGCGGTGTGGTGGCTGGTGACGCCGCAAAATCCCTTAAAATCGGCTGCGATTTACGCGCCTTTGGCGACGCGCTTGGCGGCGGCGCGGGAACTGGCACAGCGCACCCACCCGCATATTTTTGTCACCGATCTGGAACAGGGATTGGCGACGCGTTACACGATTGACACGGTTAAAAAATTGCAAAAAATCTTTCCCCGGCAAAAATTTGTCTGGCTCATGGGCGGCGATAATTTGCGGCAAATGCGGCATTGGCAAAATTGGCCGGAAATTTTTGCCCGCGTGCCGGTGGCGGTTTTTGCCCGCCCCTCGCGCCGCCCGAACATCCTAAACGGGCTGGCGGCGCAGCGTTTCGCCCGCGCCCGCCATTGCCGCGAAGACCGCGCCGCGATTCTCGCCACGGCACGCACCCCCAAATGGGTCTATTTTCACACCCGCCTGATGCCGATTTCATCGACCGCGTTGCGTCAAACGCGCCAATCCAGGCGAGAGATCACGTAATTTTTGCCTTACCCAGGCGATGATTTGCCAATCTTGCCCCAAAACCCAGCCGCCCGCGATCAGCAAAATCGTGGCGGGAATTTGCGCCACCCGCATATATCGCTCATAGGGGGCAATGATGAGACACACCCCGCCCACATAGGCCATGGTCACCAACCCCAGCAAGGCGAGGCCAAGATAATCGCGGCGGTTGGGGCGGCGAATCGCCAACCCGGTAAATAAGAGGGTGAACAGCCAAACCATCGGAAAGAAATTTACCCCCTTCACCAACCCATCGGCGATGTCAATTTTGGCGGCGATAAATTCGCCCAGAATTTGCTTGGCATAATCAAACGGATAGGTGCGGATGGCCACCAGGGCGGCAAAACGCGACAATTTCTCAGCTTCAACAAATTGCGAGAGGTAGCTTCCCGCCCATTCGGGGTGGCGGGCGCGGACAATGTCATAAGCATGGATATATTGGTTTAGGAAACGATCAAAATATGCCGCTTCCGTCCATAATTTGGCTTTTTGATAGGGCCAGGTTGCGGCCAGGTATTCATCCTTTATGGGCAGGGGGGCCTGGGTCAAATTCTGCACCAAATGGCGGGCATCCTCTCCCAAGTCATTGGCTGGAAATGGCAAGGATTGGGCCTGATCTTTGGTTAAAAAACTATTGACCTGAACCAGCAGCCAAAAACCCGATCCCTCGCCGCCGCCGGCCCAATTGCCAAATTGGACGCGGTAAACACTGGCCTGGATCGATAACGCCAGGACAATCGGAAGGATCGCGGCCAGGCCAAACTGGGCAATTTTCCACCACGCCAGGCGGCGGTAAAGATACCAGGCGATTAACACCGGAATGACCAGGGCGAACACCAGGCCAATCGGTCGGCTTAATCCGGCACCGCCTATCGCAATTCCCATCACGGATGCCGCGATCCACCAGCGTTTGCCATCATGCGTGGCCGATAAATGCCAAAATAATGCCGCCAACGCCAGGCTTATACAGCCCATAAACACGGACTCCGACGATACCGTGAGATAATAATGCCGGTAACTCCACCAGGAAAGCTCATGGCTGATGATATCCACGCCAAAGGCCAGGAAAATCGCCACAGCCAATCCCATTTGGCGGAAAAACCGCCCCGCCGCATAGGAAAACAGGATAAAACTGCCATAAATTAACAAAAACTGAGCCGGAATGACCAGGTTTTCAAGGCTGCCAAATATTTGCAAAATCCGGTAAAACGCATAATTAAGCAGGCGACCATATTCGGTGAAGTTCAAATAAACCCGGGAATCTCCCTCATAATAAAGCGGGGTGCGAAAATCATCAAACAGCACAAGATTAGTGATCAACACCGCCAAAATCGCATAAATAAAGGTGAAATTTGCCTTGGGTTGATTTGTGCCGAACCCAGGCGGCATTTTTTTAATTAATATTTTGTAAATAATGGGATAGGCCAACAGAAACAGAACCATCATGCTGACCAGGCTAAAATCGAGATTCAGATTGGCGGTGGCATCGATTTCATAAATTTTGCCGTTGCGGCGCGGGTCATCGCCTGGGGCGGTTTGGAAATAGACCATTTTTTTGGTCGGCATCACGCTTTTGTCTAACAAATTTATCCGCGAAACATAGCCCCAATAACGCACGCCGTCTTCGCGGGGTTGCGAATGCCAGAAATAATGATTGGGGACTCCGAAATCTTTCCCATTCTCGGTAAATTTAACCCGCGCTATCATGCCGCGCGTGAGGTCCACCCGCCGCCACTCCCACCCATCCGGCAATTTGGGGTTAAAGGGAATCGCGTAATAATCATCTTGGTGGCGCACAATCTGTTCAGGCTTAACCGTCATATGTACCCGCGGCGCGGTGAGCGACATCCCTGCCATAATCGAAATTATCATGGCAATCCCGATCATGCGCCAATGGCGTAACAGGCTGGATCGAAAATTGTGGCGGATCGGCGGGGTCTTGTCCATGGTTTGAGTCCGTACTCGGTTGTGTGGATTGCTTTTATTAAGGTTGATATTTTTTGTCAAACGCATTTGGTTTTTAAATGAATCCGGACGATGACCGCTTCATTCCCCTAAGGAAGGTCTGAATAAGTAGCTGGAGTGTCATTCTGAGGTTAGAATGCTCCGCGCTTTAGCGCGGTTAAGCATTCT
>JASGCR010000288.1 GCA_030054015.1 Candidatus Symbiobacter sp.
GAAATTGCTAGATTTTTCTGGATTGCTTCGCGGCTGCGCCGCTCGCAAATGCGCGTCTCTTTTGGCAAAAGAGGGACTTGTTCCGACCTCCCTTAAGGATTTATCCGACTAATTGCTCACCCCGTGGGTGCGCTCACCCCGTGGGTGTTGTCGCCATAAGCCGATAGAGGCGGGCAGGTACAGACCAAATTGCGATCACCATAAATATGATCGATGCGATTGACGCTGGCCCAGTATTTATCCTGGCGGCGCGATCCGGTGGGGAAACAGCCCACCTGGCGGCTATAGGGGCGCGTCCATTCATCATCGGCAATGTCGAACACGGTGTGGGGGGCGTGGGACAAGGGATTGTCCAATTTAGGCCAGACTCCGGCCTCGACGCGGCGGATTTCGTCGCGTATGGCGATCATGGCATCGCAAAACCGGTCGAGTTCGGCTTTGGATTCGGATTCGGTGGGTTCGATCATTAACGTCCCGGGTACCGGAAAACTCATGGTCGGGGCGTGAAAGCCATAATCGATCAAGCGTTTGGCAATGTCATCCACCGTCACGCCACTGCTTTCCTTTAACCCGCGCGGGTCGAGGATACATTCATGCGCAATCCGCCCATGCGCGCCCTGGTATAACAGCGGGTAATGCGGAGCCAAGCGGGTGGCGATGTAATTGGCGGATAATATCGCGCATTCGGTCGCTCGCCGCAAACCATCGCCCGCCATCATCAAAATATACATGAGCGGAATGGGCAAAATCCCCGCCGAACCAAACGGTGCCGCCGCAACTGGCCCGACTTTTATTTTGTCAGTCTCGCTCTGCGCCTCGTTTGACAGACTTGCGTCTGTCAAACTCCTCGCAACCGCTCGACTGACGTCTGTACTCGGCAAAAACGGCGCAAGATGGGCTTTGACCCCAATCGGGCCAACCCCCGGCCCGCCGCCGCCATGCGGAATGCAAAAGGTTTTATGGAGATTCAAATGGCCGCAATCGGCACCGTAATCGCCCGGCCTGGCCAATCCGACCTGGGCATTCATATTGGCACCATCCAAATAGACCTGGCCGCCATGGTGATGCACCAAATCGCAAATGGTACGGATTTGTTCTTCAAACACGCCGTGGGTTGAGGGATAAGTGATCATAATGGCGGCCAGACGCGGCCCGTGTTGCGCAAGTTTGGCTCGTAAATCGCCCATATCAACATTGCCCTGGGCATCACAGGCGACCACCACCACCTCCATCCCCACCATCTGGGCTGAGGCCGGATTGGTGCCATGGGCCGAGGCCGGGATCAAACACACCACCCGCTCGGATTGCTTGCGGCTTTGGTGCCAGGCGCGAATGGCGAGCAACCCGGCATATTCCCCCTGCGCCCCAGAATTGGGTTGCAGTGAAATGGCATCATAGCCCGTAATCGTACATAATTTCTCTGACAGCATTTTGACCAGGGCATGATAGCCCTGGGCTTGGTCGGACGGAGCAAAGGGGTGAATCTCGGTAAATTCGGGCCAGGTCACCGGGATCATCTCGCTGGTGGCATTTAATTTCATGGTACAAGAACCGAGCGGAATCATCGCCCGATCCAAGGCCAAATCACGGTCGGACAGGCGGCGGATATAGCGCAGCATCTCGGTCTCGGAATGATGGGCATGAAACACCGGATGACTAAGGATTTCCCCGCCGCGGGTCAGTTTTTTGTCCCATCCGTAATCCTGGGGCGAAATTTTTGCCGCCATCGCCATGAAATCTTGGGTGATGCCAAAAGCCTGCCAGATTTTGCCGATAATGTCGGGCGTGGTGGTCTCATCCAGCGAGAAACTTATTTTCGCCGCATCGATTTGGCGGAGATTAATCCCCAAAGCCACCGCTTGGGTCATAATCGCCTGGGCTTTGCCGCCGCCAAGATTTTCCACCCACACGGTATCAAAAAACGCCGATGTCCCGACCGCAATGCCGCCTTGTTGCAATCCCGCCGCCGCCACGCGTGCCAGATAATGCACCCGCGATGCCAGGCGGCGCAACCCATCCGGCCCGTGATAAACCGCATACATGCTCGCCATCACCGCCAATAATACCTGGGCGGTGCATATGTTCGAGGTGGCTTTTTCGCGGCGAATATGCTGCTCGCGGGTTTGCAGAGCAAGGCGATAGGCGGGCGACCCCCGCGCATCAATCGTCACCCCCACCAACCGCCCCGGCATGATGCGTTTATATTGGTCGCGGCAGGCCATAAAGGCGGCATGGGGGCCGCCATACATGACGGGTACGCCAAACCGCCCGCTCGACCCCACGGCAATATCGGCTCCCAATTCGCCTGGCGGGGTTAGCAAGGTCAAGGCCAGTAAATCCGTCGCCATCACCACCAGGGCATTTTTGGCGTGGCATTGGGCGATGATTGCGCGGTAATCGACCACGGCCCCATCGCTGCCCGGATAAGACAATAACGCGCCAAAAATACCGCCATTAGCCAATTCTTTGGCTAATGATGTGCTGGGGTCGCCGATCACGAGTTTGACCCCAACCGGCTCGGCACGGGTGGCGAGGACGGCAATGGTTTGCGGATGGGTGTTTTCATCAATGAAAAACCGCTTGGTTTGCCCAGGATTGGCTTGACCTGCGGGTGCCGCGCGTTCAGCCATCATCATTGCCTCGGCGGCGGCGGTGGCCTCATCCAGCAGCGAGGCATTGGCGAGATCAAGCCCGGTCAAATCCGTGACCATGGTTTGGTAATTTAACAAGGCCTCAAGCCGTCCCTGGCTAATTTCCGGCTGGTACGGGGTATAGGCGGTGTACCAGGCCGGATTTTCCAAGATATTGCGCTGGATTACACCCGGTACGTGCGAATTATAATAGCCCTGGCCAATCAGCGAGGTTTTTACCTGGTTTTGCTGGGCAAGTTCTCTTAACACCGCCAAGGCTTCGGTTTCGCTGAGGCCTGGCCCCAGGTCAAGCGGCGTCGCCTGGCGTATGGCGGCGGGCAGGGTTTCCGCCATTAATTGCTCCATCGATGCCGCGCCAATGGTTTTCAGCATCTCTGCCTGGTCACGCGCCGCGGGGCCAATATGACGCTGGTGAAATTCCGGTGTTGCGAGCTTGGCGGGAAGTGCGGTCGCGGTTTTGTCATTCATAGACATGATGTTTCACCCTTTGGTCACGATAGAATTTCCTAACGGAAGGTCTGAGTAGGTTTTTGAGACCCCCCCTTTCTGTTTAGGGAGAGTCTGAATAAGTCGAGAAAATCTCTGACCCCCCCTTCCTGATTAGGAAGGG
>JASGCR010000289.1:0-1371 GCA_030054015.1 Candidatus Symbiobacter sp.
CGCCCTAAGCGTCGCTTTCCCCCCCTTCCTAAGCAGGAAGGGGGGGTCGTAAAGGTGAATTTTCAAGGACGCTGAGTATAAAGTAAAAACCTGCCGCCTTTGTCCCACGAGAAAATTCACCTTGTCCAAATCATCCTCTCCCCAGGCGGCAGGTCGCCAATCTGGGTCTTTAAGTCCAACCGCGATCAAACCAAAAGCCGAAATTTTGGCGGAACAGCGTGTGGCTGGCCTGGCCATCAACCCAGAGTCAATGGCCTTGCTGTCCAATCTTCACCGCGCCTCCGGATTATTGCGCAGCCATTTTGAGAACAAAGTTCTGGCATCGGCGGGGCTGCATTGGTCGGCATTTGTGACATTGTGGTGCTTGTGGATTTATGGCGAGCTGCCCAGCAACCGCTTGGCCTTTGAGGTCGGGGTCGCCAAAAGCAGCCTGACCAGCATCATGAACCAGCTTGAATCGCGGCATTTGATCAGCCGCCGCACCCCGCCCGAAGAACGCCGCATGATTTTGGTAAAATTAACCGAGGCGGGGGATCAGATGCTGACCACCCTGTTCCCCCAATTTAATGCCGAGGAATCGCGTATTTCTTCGGGTTTGTCGCCAAAATTGACGGCGGCGGCCACCCGCGCTTTGCGGGAGATTATTCTTGTTCTAGAAGAATTTGAAGGGGATGCTAGTTGTGGTCGTTAAGCCCCGCCTGGCCATCGCGGGATTTGTTCATCGCGTCTGATATAATGATACAGGAAACCAAATCGCCCAAGGCTAAAATAATGACATCAAAAGAATTGTCTGAATTTATTGAAGCTGCCGATGCTGAAAATGCAAAAACCAATGGAACGGTACTAAAAGTCGGCAAGTTAAAACCAGAATGGGGTCTTGCGCTTCAAGGATTAGGCATCACCCCAGAAACGCATGAAATATACATCCGTGATATTGATGCGCGTCATACTTTGCGTCCAAAAAAAATGAGGCCTTTGCCAAAGGAATGGTACAAAAATCTATCTCACCATTTGCAACACCCCAGCGCGGTGTTATTGGACACGACACACTCAGAGGGAGCATCTTTATTATTGATTATCCAGGGTAGTGATACGGCATATAAATTGGTGGTGCGCTTGAATTACAATGTACGAAAACAGGGTGTCATGAATATTGTCGGAACTGGCCAGTTGATCGACCTGGAAGGGATCAAAGGCAAGATTGGCAAAGAATATGTTCTGATTGAGGGTAGCCTCTGATGACGGGTCAGACTCGAACTGACATCAAACCCCACCCTAGGGTGAGGTTCCCCTTCCCCATCGGGGTACACATCATCAGAGGTGATTTAAGTATGGGGATTTTGCCTTAAATTGCAAGCGAAAAATGTCATT
>JASGCR010000289.1:1471-3246 GCA_030054015.1 Candidatus Symbiobacter sp.
AGAGGTGATTTAAGTATGGGGATTTTGCCTTAAATTGCAAGCGAAAAATGTCATTTTGTCACGCGCCGAAATTTCTCATTGACAAAACTTTTGCGAAAGTTAAATAATACGACATCGAACTATTTTTGGTCGGCAAGAAGCCATTGCGACCATCACATCGGGTGTCAGGCATGACCATCACCATAAACCAGACCAGCATCGACCCCCGCCATTTTATTGGCGGCAAGCGGGTGGATTCGGCCCAAAGATTCGTCACAATTTCGCCGATTGACGAGCAGCCTTTGGGCGAACTCGCCGCCGCCGATGCGACGACGATTGACCAGGCGGTGCAGGCGGCGGGCAAGGCCCATCCGGTTTGGAAAAACACCGCGCCGGAAAAACGGGCGGCCCTGCTCAATCGGGTGGCCGAGCTGATCGAGGGGCGGATTGCCGCTTTGGCGGCGGTGGAAACCGCCGATAATGGCGCGTTATTGCGGTCGCATCTGCGCGGGGTGATGCCACGGGTTGCCCATAATTTTCGCTTTTTTGCCGAGCAATTATTACAGCTGGGGCAACCGGATTTTACCACCGGTCACCATCGCCATCACATTACCTGGCAAGGCAGTGGCGTGGCGGCGATTATCACGCCCTGGAATGCGCCCCTGATGCTGGCGACCTGGCGGATTGCCCCGGCTTTGGCGGCGGGGTGCAGCGTGGTGTTCAAACCGCCCGAATGGGCGCCGCTTACGGCCTCGCTTCTGGCCGATGTGATGGCGGAGGCGGGCATCCCGCCCGGCGTGTTTAATCTTGTCCAGGGGATGGGCAGCGAAGCCGGAGCCGCCCTGGTGTCTCATCCCGGCATTCGCCGCATTGCCTTTACCGGTTCGGTGCCGACAGCGCGGTTGATTGCCGCCGCCGCCGCGCCCAATCTGGTGCCGTTATCGTTTGAGTTGGGGGGTAAATCGCCCTTTATCATCTTTGCCGATGCCGATCTTGAACGGGCGGTGGCTTTGGCGGTGGGGCAATATGACAATGCCGGGCAGGTTTGTCTGGCGGGTACCCGCATTTTGGTTGAAAAATCCATTCGTGAAGAATTTTTGGCGCGGTTTTTGGCCAAAGCCCGCGACCTCAAACAAGGCGACCCGCGTGATCCGGCCACCGATATTGGGCCGCAAATCAGCCGCGCCCATTTCACCCGCGTCCAGGGTTTTGTCGATCGCGCCAAGCAAGACGGGATTAAAACCGTTTTGGGCGGCGGGCCGAATGGCGAATTGGGCGGGCTTTATTTTAAGCCGACGCTTTTGCTTGACCCGCCCGCCACCAGCGAAATTTGGCAAAACGAGGTGTTTGGCCCGGTTCTAACCCTCTCAGAATTCGAGACCGAAGCCGAGGCCATTGCCCTGGCCAATGACACTCACTATGGCCTGGCGGCGGTAGTCCTGACCGCAAATCCCGCGCGGGCTGAGCGCATGAGCCAGGCCGTGTCGGCCGGGTTGGTGTGGAATAATTGCTTCTTTGTCCGTGATTTGCGGCAACCCTTTGGCGGCAACGGGCTGTCGGGAATTGGCCGCGAGGGCGGGCATTGGTCGTTTGACTTTTATGCCGATGTCAAATGCAGCGTCTTTGCGGAGTAGCGTCATTAAAAAGAGAGCGTCATTACCCGCAGATTTTTGCCGCGCAAATGACGCTCTTTAGCAGCGCGGCGAGAATGAGGGAGTTTAAGGAAGGTCAGAAAAACGTGTGACCCCCCCTTCCTGCTTAGGAAGGGGGGGATAGAAAAGCTAGAATTTTTTGCT
>JASGCR010000290.1 GCA_030054015.1 Candidatus Symbiobacter sp.
TTCGCCGCTTCGCGGCTCAGAACGAATGTTCGAATCTCACCCCATCCGCCACTGGCGGGTTATGCGACCATAAACTGCAACGGCGCGTCGCCGCCCGATTGTGATTCGTCGATTGTGATGGTCGAACCGGCGCGCAATTTGCCGTCCAGCAACATCGACGCAATCGGGTTTTGCAATTGCCGTTGAATCACCCGTTTCAAAGGCCGCGCACCATAGATGGGGTCAAATCCGGCATCGGACAGCCAATCTTGCGCCGCCGGAGTTACCACCAAATCCACCTCTTGCTCAGCCAGTAATTCATGCAGCCGCCGCAATTGGATGGTGACGATTTCCGCCATCGCCGCGCGTCCCAACCGGCTGAAAATCAAAATCTCGTCCAAGCGATTCAAAAATTCGGGACGGAAATGCTGGCGCACCACTTCCATCACCTGGTCACGCGATTTCAGGCGGGCGCGATCCCCGGCCTCGCCCACCGCGCCCTCCATTGCGGCGCCCACCGCGTCGGAAGCCATAAATTCCGCCCCCAAATTCGAGGTGAGGACAATGATGGTGTTGCGGAAATCCACCGTACGGCCCTGGCCATCGGTCAATCGCCCATCATCCAAGACTTGGAGTAAAATATTAAACACGTCATTATGGGCTTTTTCGATTTCATCGAATAAAATCACCTGGTACGGCCTACGGCGTACCGCCTCGGTCAAGGCTCCGCCTTCTTCGTAGCCGACATAGCCAGGCGGCGCACCGATCAAACGCGCCACCGCATGTTTTTCCATATATTCCGACATGTCGACGCGCAGCAAAGCCTTCTCATCATCGAACAAAAACTCGGCCAGGGCTTTGCAGAGTTCGGTTTTGCCCACCCCGGTCGGGCCCAGGAACAAAAACGATCCCACTGGCCGCGAGGGGTCTTGCAAGCCGGCGCGGGCGCGGCGGGTGGCATTGGCGACGGCGGTGATGGCTTCGTCCTGGCCGATCACGCGGCTATGCAGGGTTTTTTCCATTGCCAGCAATTTATCGCGTTCCCCAGCCAGCATTTTATCGAGCGGGATGCCGGTCCAGCGCGAGACAATCGCGGCAATGTCTTCCGGTGTGACTTCCTCGCGCAGCATGGCATCATCGCCTTGCGCCGCCGCCGCCGCCAAGGATTTCTCTAATTCCGGAATCACGCCATACGTAAGTTCACCCGCCCGCGTCCAATTCCCCGCCCGTTGTGCCGCATCCAATTCCAGGCGGGCTTGCTCCAATTTTTCCTTGATTTTGCTGCTGCTGGCGAGTTTGGTTTTTTCCTCTTGCCAGGCGGCGGATAATTTCTCGGCCTGGGCGACCAATTCGCCCAATTCGGTTTCCAATTTGACCAAACGGTCTTTGCTGGCGGCATCGGTTTCCTTGCGCAAGGCCTCGCGTTCGATTTTCAATTGGATGATTTGGCGGTCGAGCGCGTCCAATTCTTCGGGTTTGGAATCAACCTCCATGCGCAGGCGGCTGGCGGCTTCATCGACCAGGTCAATGGCCTTATCGGGCAAAAACCGGTCGGTGATATAGCGATGCGCCAAACTCGCCGCCGCCACGATGGCACTGTCGGTGATGCGCACCCCGTGATGGAGTTCATATTTTTCCTTTAACCCGCGCAAGATCGAAATCGTGTCGGGGACGGTCGGCTCGGCCACAAATACCGATTGGAACCGCCGCGCCAAAGCCGGGTCTTTTTCGATATGCTTGCGGTATTCGTCGAGCGTCGTTGCTCCGACGCAATGCAATTCGCCGCGTGACAAAGCCGGTTTTAACATATTGGACGCATCCATCGCTCCATCCGCCTTGCCCGCCCCCACCAAAGTATGCAATTCATCGATGAACACGATAATTTCACCGGCGGCGGCGTTGATTTCCGCCAACACGGCTTTTAACCTTTCTTCAAATTCACCGCGATATTTGGCCCCCGCCACCATGCCCGCCAAATCCAACGCCATGAGTTTTTTATGTTTTAACGATTCCGGCACATCGCCATGGATAATGCGCAATGCCAAGCCCTCGACAATCGCGGTCTTGCCGACGCCCGGCTCGCCAATTAACACCGGATTGTTTTTGGTGCGGCGCGACAGCACCTGGATGGTGCGGCGAATTTCTTCATCGCGGCCTATCACCGGATCGAGTTTGCCCTCCGCCGCCGCCGCGGTTAAATCGCGGGCATAGCGTTTCAACGCGTCATAGGATTGTTCCGCCGATGCCGTGTCGGCTTTGCGCCCCTTGCGCAGATCGTTAATGGCGGTAAGCAGGGCTTCTTGCGTGACCCCGGCCTTGGCGATGGCTTTGGCGGCATCGGTGGTTTTTTGCCGTGCGATGGCGAGCAATAACATTTCGGCGGTGACAAAGCGGTCGCCATTGTTATCGGCGGCTTTTTCCGCCTCGGTGAATAATTTATTGGTGTCGGCGGCGAGATATACTTGTCCCGCCCCGCTGCCTTCAATCTTTGGCAGTTTTTTGAGGGTTTCTTCGGTGGTTTGGTGGGCGATTTCGGGCCGCCCCTTGGCCGCCAGCAGCAAATTCGCGGCCAGGCCTTCGCGGTCATCCAATAATATCTTTAAGAGATGATCGGGCAGCAATTGTTGATGATTCGAACGCGTCGCCAAGCCATGCGCCGATTGAATAAAGCCTTGCACCCTCTCACTATAACGCGATTGATCCATTTTTATCTCCCTTTGCGTCCTGCCTATCTGAGCAGCAACCGCCTGAGTAACACCCCACAATGGGCATGTCGTGCTCGTCATATGGTTAGGGTCGTACGCAATATCAAGAACACCAAGCCTATGAAATGAAGCGCGTCATTTTACCCGCAGGAAGGAAGAGGGTAGAAGTAAGAGGGTAGAGGGTAGAGGGTAGAGGGTAGAGGGTAGAGGGTAGAGGGTAGAGGGTAGAGCGTCAAAAAAAGGGAGCGTCATTACCCGCCGCGCTGTCCGTGAATAACGGACAGCGCGAGTCGGGTAATCCCCCAGGAGTATTATTCTTTAAAACTCCTGGGGGATTACCCGACCGATTTATGCCGCTTCGCGGCAAAAATCTGCGGGTAATGACGCTCTTTTTTTTGAGGAATAATCCTCCTGGGGGATTACCCGACACGAAATATCCGTGTTCCACGGATATTTCGGCGGGTAATGACGCTCCCTTTTTTAGGACTTAATCAGATTTTCCTTAGGGAAGGTCTGAATAAGGCGAAAATTTATTTACCCCCCCTTCTTTAGAAGGGGGGG
>JASGCR010000291.1 GCA_030054015.1 Candidatus Symbiobacter sp.
TTTTTGCCGCGAAGCGGCATAAATCTGTCGGGTAATCCCCCAGGAGTATTATTCATTAAAACTCCTGGGGGATTACCCGACTCGGACTGCAAGCGGAAATCCGCTTGCAGTCCGGCGGGTAATGACGCTCTTCTTTTGCGGCTTATGGTTGGGGCGGGTAATGACGCTCTTCTTTTGCCGCTTTTGGTTGGGCGGCGGGTAATGACGCTCTTCTTTTGCCGCTTATGGTTGGGCGGCGGGTAATGACGCTCTTCTTTTGCGGCTTATGGTTGGGCGGCGAGTAATTTTCACCCAGCAAAAATCCCCTTTATCACCCGCGCGGCGGCGGCGGCGGCTGTCATTTGCCCCGATTGCAATTCGGATTGGGCCTTTGCGTATAATGCGTTTAATTTTGGCTGGTGGGTCACCGCCCACTGCCAAGCCGCGGCCAATTCGGTGTCAAATAAGGCGACCGCTTGGTTGGCGCGGCGGCGTTGTTTGTCGCCCGCCAGGGTGGCATCGCGGTCAAAATCGACCAGATATTGGTAACAGGCGGCGAGGTTTTTGCCCGTTACCGCCGACACCGTCATGATGGGTATGGTGCGTTTGCTGCGCTCACCGCGTTCGGTGCGCCCACCGCGTTCGGTGCGGTGCCCGGACAAGAGCCGCAACGCCGCCTGGTAATCATGGAAGGAAATCAGGGCGGCCGCCGCCAAATCGCCATCGGCTTTGGTGATCAAAATCATGTCGGCGCGTTCCAAAATGCCGCCTTTGATGCCTTGCAAATCATCGCCGGCGGCGGGCGGCAAGAGAATCATCAAAAAATCGGTCAAATCCGCCACCGCCATTTCCGATTGCCCCACCCCGACGGTTTCGATGATGATCCAGTCAAATCCCGCCGCTTCGAGCAGCAAGATCATCTCATTGGTATGCCGCGTCACCCCGCCCAACGCCCCCCGCGCTGGCGACGGGCGGATAAACACCTGCTCCGAGCGCGACAGTAATTCCATGCGGGTTTTATCGCCCATAATCGCGCCGCCGCTCTGCCAAAATGACGGATCGACGGCAATGACCCCCAAACGATGGCCATGGGCCACGGCATAGAGGCCAAATGCCTCGATAAAACTGGATTTACCCGCGCCTGGCGGGCCGGTGATGCCGATGCGCAAGCAGCCATTGCCCTCATGCGACCGCTCGGCTAAGGTTAATGCAATCAAGCGGTCGGCGGCGGCGCGGTGGTCGCTGCGTTCGGATTCGATGAGGGTGATGGCCTGCGCCAATGCCCGCCGCTCGCCGCCACGAATTTTTGCCAATAGTGACGGAATGTGATCATGTCGCATGAATGACCGCCTTTGAGACTGATCTAAAATTATTGTTTAATCGCTTCAATAAGTTAGACCTCCCCTTCCTGATTAGGAAGGGGAGGATAGTCGAGCTTAGCTGCAAAGCAGCTTAGCGAGACTTGGTGGGGTTGGTGATAAAAACTTCCAAGTCACCAACCCCACCAAGAAACTCTAATGCTCGCATTCGCTCGCATAGAGTTTCTATCCTCCCCTTCCTAATCAGGAAGGGGAGGTCTAGTATTTTGTAATTATTATTTTATTATTTTCCTTTATAGAACAAATTTTAGTCAGACTCTTCCCCCGCCATTTCAATCACCAACCCATCATAGGCGGGACGCACATGCGGCGGCAAGATGTGACAAAGTTTTTGGTAATCCATGCCAAAATCCATATGGGTCAAATAGGCCATATCCGGCTTAACCCGCGCGATCCAGTCCAAACATTGGGACAAATGGGCATGGGTGGGATGTTCGATTTCGGAAAACCCGTCAAGTACCCAGATTTTCACCCCCGCCAAGGCGGCAAACGCCGCCTCGTCCAGGTTTTTGACATCGGTGGAATAGGCGAAATCCCCGACCCTAAGCCCCATCGAAATCACGCCAAATCCGTGATCTTGGGGGAAAGCCACAACATCAAAACCGGCAATATTTTGCCGCGGCAATAATTCATGCGCGATCAGGCTGGGGCGGATGTAATTTCTCCGTCCGGTCACGGGATCGATTTTCAGATTGGCGACGGGTTGAAACACATGGGCAAAACCGCGTTTAAGAATCGCCAAAGTTTGGGGATGGGCATAGGCGGGAATGTCGCCATCGCCATTGCGATTCAATTGCCGCACATCATCAATGCCATTGACATGATCGCCATGCGCATGAGTCCAAATAATCGCATCCACCGTGCCAATCTCGGCATCCAATAATTGCGCCCGCAAATCCGGGCCGGTATCGACCAAGAGACAGCGTTTGGCTTCTCCGGCGCGATGGGATTCAATGGCAATGGCGGCGCGGCGGCGGCGGTTGCGGGGTTCGGTCTTGTCGCATTGTCCCCAATCTCCCCCGATTCGGGGAACACCGCCTGAGGGGCCACAGCCTAAAATAGTAACTTTCATTCACATCGCCATATTTGCCGAAATTTCGTTTACCGCAACCCATCTTCGCCCTTGATTTCCGAGAGTTTAAGGCCGCCAATGCGCGCCAAAGGCCGTCCCGAATCCGTGACCACCACCGCCACCAAAA
Organism: Candidatus Symbiobacter sp.; assembly: GCA_030054015.1. Classification (GTDB taxonomy): domain Bacteria; phylum Pseudomonadota; class Alphaproteobacteria; order Elsterales; family Elsteraceae; genus JASGCR01. Next base: position 2,558 of record JASGCR010000291.1, read on the forward strand.
TTTCGTTGGCGCGGGGGGCGTCGGTGATGCGGGCTTCCATCGCGTCGAAATGGCTGCGGACAAAGGCGGCATCTTTGTGACCGAGCGGCACATCAATCGCCGTCCCCATCCCGCCGCGCTTTTTGCTCGACGGTACCAGGGCCGCGCCTTTTTGCACCGCCTTGCGCAGGGGAGCGCCTAATTTGGGATGAAGAATGGCGGCGGCATGTTCCAATTCTCCGCCCTCGCCCACAATCGCGGCCTTGCCGTAACTTTGCGCCTGTTCCGGTTTGATGCCGAGGGCTTCGACGCATTTCCTGCCAAGCAGCCCGCCCAATTCATCGCCGATTTCAATCAATTCATCCAGATTTTCGACATAGCGGTTGGCAAAGGGATTTTCAATCACCACCATCGCCAGGGCTTTGCGGGTGGGCGGGATGACCGATTTTCCCATTTCTTGGTGGGTTTCCTCGATTTGCACCACCATTTTGCGAATTTTGGCTTTCATGTTATACCTCGTGTCCTAAAGAATTCGTACTATGACCCCCCCTTCCTGCTTAGGAAGGGGGGGATAGAAAAGCTTAGAATTTTTGTAAAAAATTCAAGCTTTTCTTGGGGGGGTTGGTGTAATGCATTGATTCTAAATAGATTTTTGCAATCACCAACCCCCCCTAGCTCCGCTAAGGGCTTCGCCCTAAGC
>JASGCR010000292.1 GCA_030054015.1 Candidatus Symbiobacter sp.
TTCTATCCCCCCCTTCTAAAGAAGGGGGGGTAAATAAATTTTCGACTTATTCAGAGCTTCCTTAGGAATAATCCGAACAAATCCTAAAAACAAAAAAACACGACCGCAAGCATCCCTCTTGCGCAAAGCGAAAATCCCGTTTAGGTTACGCGATTATGGACAGGCAGACCGTAACACCAGGTGACGAGATTGAAAAATTGTTGCAAGCTGTGACGCGACTTGAGAAAAGCGTGACGGCACGGATGGAGCGCGACCAAACTTCCCTGGCGCAAATGCAAGAATCGCTTGATTTGGTCGAAGCGGAAAAATCAGCCCTGGCCATCGCCCACAACAAAGCGGTTGATCGCTTGGATCAAACCATTAACCGCTTGCATAAATTATTTAATCCCTAGAAATTCCCGGCTTTTTTGGCTCCCGACTTTTTTTGGCATTGAGGCAATGAGAGAACTCGATCTAATCATTCATGGCAAGTCTTATCGCGTCGCCTGCGGCGATGACGAGGAAGATCATTTGCGTCGCATTGCCCAAGATTTTGACGAGCGGGTCAAAAATTTACGCCGCAATATGGGCAATAATACCGAAAAAATGGGCGAGGCGCATTTGATCTTGCTGGCGGCTTTGCTGCTGGCGGATGAATTGGACGAGGTGCGCCGCCAATTGACCGTTGCCGAGCAAGCCCTGGCAGCCCGCCCGGCGGCAAATCCTGACCATAAAGAGTCGGATTTTGAACAGCGAGTCTCGGTGGCCCTGGCGGAGGTGTCGGCGCGATTGGAATCGCTTGCGGCGCGGCTGGATCAGGGATAGAGTGTTTTTTGCGACTGCTGGGTGCGTGGGGCGAAGTTATCCCTGCGGCCAATGTGTCACTCTGGGGTTCTGTCTCTGATTAGATCGTGGTCTGATTATATGGAGCCCACCTGCTATCGCAGGCCACAGAGGATACGAATCGCTAACGGCCTTGGCGGTCGCAGCCATGAGAAAATAAAGAAAGCGCGAAATTGGCGATGAACCCGGAATTAACCGAAGTGAAAAAGAAATTGCGTGACGAGGTGCGCCGCCGCCGCCGCGCCCTCGCCCCGGAATATTTTTCCCAATGCGCCCAGGCCATTGCGCAAAAATTCACCGATGGTTATGAGGGGAAGCCGCAAAAAATCGTCGCGGGTTATATGCCTGGCCGATTCGAGGCCTCGCCTTTAATTTTGATGGAAAAATTGGCACAGATTTGGGCGTGTCACTTATGTTTGCCGGTGGTGGTGGCGGCAGAATATCCCCTGATTTTCCGCGCCTGGCGGCCTGACGATGAATTGATCCAGGGCAATGGGGCGATGATCCCTAAACCCGAATCCCCCGCAATTATCCCCGATATGATTTTGGTGCCGTTGATTGCGTTTGATGCCAAAGGCGGGCGATTGGGGCAAGGCGGCGGTTATTATGACCGTACTTTGGCGGAGTTGCGCCGCGTGAACCCGTCACTGCCCGCCATTGGCATTGCCCTGGATGTGCAGCAAATCGACGAAGTACCGCGTGATGAGAATGATTTTCTCCTGGATGGCATCGTCACTGAATCACAATTTCTCTCCCCTAAACCAATAAATAAGAAAGATTGAAAAAAACCTTGCGCATAATATATTTTGGCGATGTGATGGGACGAAGCGGGCGCGATCAATTGTTAAAGCGTCTGCCGGACATCCTCCAAGAATTCAAACCCGAAGCGGTGATTGTGAATGGCGAGAATGCGGCGGGCGGTTACGGCATCACCCCCGACATCGCCAAGCAATTTCTCGCCGCCAAAGTGCATGTCATCACCACCGGCAACCATGTTTGGGATCAAAAAGCATTAATCCCGTTTATTGGCACCGAGCCGCGGATTATCCGCCCGCTCAATTACCCGCCCAAAACGCCGGGCCAGGGCAGCTTTGTGATCGATGTCGGCGGCGGGCGCAAATTATTGGTGGCCCAGGTGATGGGGCGGCTTTATATGGATCCGCTGGATGATCCGTTTCAATCGCTTGACCATTTGCTGGCGAAATATGTGCTGACCGCCAATGTCACGGGGATATTCATCGATGTCCATGCCGAGGCTTCGTCCGAGAAAATGGCGATGGCGCATTTTCTCGACGGGCGGGTGTCGGCGGTGATTGGCACCCACACCCATATCCCGACCGCCGATGCGCGAATATTGTCCGGCGGCACCGCGTTTCAAGCCGATGTGGGGATGTGCGGCGATTATAATTCGGTGATTGGGGTCGAAAAATCCATGAGCATTTGGCGATTTACCCGCAAAATGCCGGGCGAGAAAATGAAACCCGCCGAGGGGGAGGCCTCGCTCTGTTTTTGCGTGATTGATGTGAATGAGCAAACCGGCCTCGCCACCGCCATCACCGCCCATCAAAGATATGGCGTATTTAACACCCGCCAGGCCTAGCGCGTACCAGGGTACCAGGCTTAGCGGGTACCACCACCAGGCGGGGTGATGGGGGCAAAGGGCTTGCTGGCGAAATCTTGATCAAAACTCTGCCCATTCTTGGTCATAATCTGGTTTTGATCGGGTTTGACATAAGCCCACATGACGATACATTCGGCACTGCCATCGCGGTAGAACCAGTAATCTTTTTCGGGGCTAGCCTGGCCGCGCGGGTCGTAAAGATTAAGGCCATTGCCCTTGACCCCGCCCACCATTGCCGAGCCTTGATTGCCAGCAAAATGCGCGACATAGCGATAGGGAATCCGTTGGTTAAACCGGCCTAACGAACATTCTTGGCTCAATTGTTTGTCGATCCAGCCCACCTGCCAATACGGCAATTTGGTTTTCACCAATTTATCGACCGCGTTCGCGGTGGTGTCGCGGCGTTCCCGCTCTGGGTTGGTGCCGTACGATTCGCGGTTGACCGCCTGGCCCCAGGCCGGGACATAAACCAGACCAAGCCCCACCGCCAGCATAAAAATGCCGCCGGATCGGAATTTCGGTGGAATTTTAAGTTTCATGTTTTTCCTGCGTCATGGCTGGTTTGGGGAAGGTTTGAGTGAGTCTTTTTCACAAGAGATTCGCATTTGCGAGCGGCGCAGCCGCATCGCTTATCCAGAAAAATTTAGCAATTTCAGGATGCTACTGGATTGCTTCGCGGTTGCGATGCAACCGCTCGCAAATGCCACTTTTTTGCTTTTGAGACTTATTTAGACCTTCCTTAGGGAAGGTCTGAATAAGTCGTACTGACCCCCCCTTCCTGCTTAGGAAGGGG
>JASGCR010000026.1:0-8761 GCA_030054015.1 Candidatus Symbiobacter sp.
CCAAGCTTTTCTATCCCCCCCTTCTAAAGAAGGGGGGGTAAAACTAGACTTATTCAGACCTGCCTTAGGGAAACTCTGAATAAGTCTCCATTTGCCACAAGAGCCGCGCATTTGCGAGCGGCGCAGCCGCATCGCTTATCCAGAAAAATCGAGCAATTTCAGGATTTTACTGGATTGCTTCGCGGGCGTAAACGCCCGCTCGCAAATGCCATTTCTTTTGTTTTTGAGGCTTGTTTGGACATCCCTAAAGATTCCCCATTTGTTTGGTTTCGAGACTCCGCGTTTGCGTCTTCACCCGCAAGGCAGCGAAGCTGCCGCAGTCGGGTGATCCAGTTGATTTTTCTGGGTTCCCCGACCGAACCGCAAGCGGTTCGGCGGGGAAAGACGCACAGATTTTGTACCATTTTTCTCGATTTCTTTTGGAACCAGAGTATATACTACCAGCCATGATGTGTATAACCAATGTTTTTCCGAATCTCCGTCTCGGCGTACGGGTTGCTATGCCCATACTGATCGGGGTAATATTTTTTGCCTGGCTCAATTCCGCACTGGCGCAATCTGATACCGCTTCGACCCCGCCCCCGCCCCCGCTCTCGTCAGAGCAGCAGGAGCAAATTGATCTCGCCCGCATTGCGATTGAAGAAATGCGGCGCGATCAAATGGCGGGCGACAATGTCGAAAAATGGCTCGGCGAGGCCAAGGCGGTGATGATTTTCCCCAATCTGTTCCGGGCCGGTTTTTTCCTGGGCGGCAGTGGCGGCGGCGGCGTGTTGTTGGTGAAAAACCGCGATGGTACCTGGTCGGACCCGGCCTTTTATTTCCTGGGCGGGGTGTCGTTGGGGGTGCAATTCGGGGCCAAACAATCCCAAGTTTTGATGCTGATTATGACCGATGGCGGGCTGGATCAGATCATGTCCCGTTCGGTGAAATTGGGCGGCGAGGTGTCGCTGGCGGCGGGGCCGGTAGGGGCCGAAAACGGTGCCGCCACCACCGCCAATTTCGGTGCCGATATTCTCATCTATGCCCGTGCGTCGGGGCTGTTTGGCGGCGTGGCGGCAGAGGGCAGTATCATCCAAAGCCGCGATGCGTGGAACCAAATCTATTACCGCCAAAAACTTTTTCCCCGCCAAATCGTGTTTGATCATGCCGCGACCAATCCGGGCAGCCTCGCCCTGCGCCAGGCCTTGAGGGTTGGAGGCCGCCATAAAACCGATGCGGGCAACCAATCAAATCCTGATCCTAATGCGGTGGTTATCCCGGCTCCGCCGCCAATCCCTCCCTCTGAGCCGTAAGCCCCCTCATGGCAGGAAAAAATCAAACCGCAAAGCCGCCGGCTCTGATGTTGCAAGGCACCGGCTCGGATGTCGGCAAATCATTGGTGCTGGCGGGGTTGGGGCGGGCGCTGACGCGGCGCGGCCTTAATGTGCGCCCGTTCAAGCCGCAAAACATGTCAAACAATGCCGCCGCCACCAGCGAAGGCGGCGAGATTGGCCGCGCCCAGGCCCTCCAAGCCCAGGCCTGTGGCCTGCCGCCCTGCATTTGGATGAACCCGATTTTGCTGAAGCCCGAACCAGGCGGGCGGGCGCAAATTATCTTTTTGGGACAACGCGAAACCACCCTCTCGGCGCGGGATTACCAATCTTATAAGGCCGCGCTCATGCCGCGCCTGTTACAGGCCTGGCAAACCTGGCAAAAACCCATAAAAATTAATGGAAAACACCTGCCCGCCGCCGATATGATGTTGGTCGAAGGGGCTGGCAGTGCCGCCGAGGTCAATCTGCGCGCGCATGATCTCGCCAATATGGGTTTTGCCACCGCCACCCAAACGCCGGTGATTTTAATTGCCGATATTGATCGCGGCGGAGTCATCGCGGCGATTATTGGCACCTGGTATGTGCTGCCGCCATCTGAGCGGGCGTTGCTGCGTGGCTATGTGATTAATAAATTTCGCGGCGATGTTTCGCTGTTTGCCCCGGCAATTGACCGCATCAAAGCCGAGACCGGCTTGGATTGCCTCGGCATTATTCCCTGGTTTGACCGGGCGGCGCAATTGCCCGCCGAGGATTCGATGGGGCTGGGGAAATATGCCGCCAGCGCAAGCCCAGCCATAAATGCGGGGCAAAAATTGCGCATTGTCGTGCCAAAAATGCCCCATCTCGCCAATTTTGACGATTTTGACCCGTTGGTTGCCGAGTCCCAGGTCGAATTCTCATTTATACCGCCCGGCACCGCCTTGCCTGCCCCGTGCGATGCGATCATTTTGCCCGGCTCGAAAGCAACCCTGGCGGATTTGGCTTTTTTGCGGGATCAGGGCTGGGACATTGATATTTTCGCCCATGTGCGGCGAGGGGGTTTCGTCCTGGGGCTATGTGGCGGCTATCAAATGCTCGGTCAGAGCATTCGTGACCCGGATGGCATTGAAGGCGCGGTGGGTGCCGCGGCGCGGGGGTTGGGGCTGCTTGCCGTAGATACGGTGTTAAAATCCGATAAACAGGTGGGTCTCTGCCAGGGTCTCTCGCTTGGTCATGCGGTTAGCGGCTATGAAATCCATTTAGGCGAAACCAGCGGGGAGGATACCATCCGCCCGATGATTTTGCCGCCGTCCCCGGATGCGTTCCCGGATGCCGACAGGGTCGCGGCGGCCAATGGCGGCGCAGTGTCATTGTCGCAACGCGTGATGGGCTGTTATTTGCATGGCATTTTGGGCAATGATGGTTTCCGCCAGGCTTTTTTGCAAAATTTGCGGGGGGATTTTCACTCGACGCTGAATTATGCGCAACAAATCGAGCATCTGTTGGATGGTTTGGCTGACCACCTTGAATCTCACCTTGATATTCCCCAAATCATAACTATCGCTGAGACTGTGGGCAATGATGCTCGCGCTTGAGCGACGCACGCGCTTGAGCAAATTGTCGCATGCAGCGAATTTATCTAACATTTATATACTCAGTGTCCTAAAGAATTCCGATTATGACCCCCCCTTCCTGCTTAGGGAAGGTCTGAATAAGTCGAGAAAATCCCTGACCCCCCCTTCCTGCTTAGGAAGGGGGGGATAGAAAAGCCAGAATTTTTGTAAAAAAATTCTTGGCTTTTCTTGGGGGGGTTGGTGCATTATGTTGATTATGCTAATAAATTCTCAATGTCACCAACCCCCCCAAGCTCCGCTAAGCTGCTTCGCAGCTAAGCGTCGCTATCCCCCCCTTCCTAAGCAGGAAGGGGGGGTCATAAAGGCGAATTTTCAAGGACACGGGGTATAATTCAAATCGGTATGCTTAACTGAACAAGTTTCGCTTGCAACGGCGTTTCACTAAATTAAAGAGGGAAAAAAATGCGGTCAATTTTGGCAGTTTTATGGGGTTCAAACGATGCGGCGCGGGTGATTGACGCGGCGTTTCAAGTGGCGGCGGGGGAGGCGGGCAGCAAACTCACCGTGCTGTATATTCGTCCTGGGGCCGACAGCTTTATCCCGACCGGTGATTTCGGTCTGGCCTTGAGCCAGGAATATTTCGACCGCATCCAAAAAGAGGGCATTGACCTTGCGGCCAAATTGCGAAAATTATTCGACACAAAAAAGGCTGGTTTGGGCGAAGACAATGTCCGTTGGCACTGGCGCGAAATTGAAGGCGCGGCCCCGATGATATTGGGCAGCGAAGGGCGGGTGCATGATCTGATTATCATGGCCAAGCCTGATGCGAGCGCGGCGGTTGACACCGATATTATGCTTGAGGCGGCTTTGTTCGAGACCGGACGCCCGGTTATGATTGTGCCGATTGATCCCGCGATCACGCCGCGCCCGCTGCAATTCCGCAATATTGTGGTGGCCTGGAATGGCAGCTCGGAAACCGCCAGAACCATTGGCCTTGCCATGCCGCTTTTGGCCCGCGCCGAGAAAATTTACATCCATAGTTCGGTGGCCGGGTTTGTGCCAGGGCCATCGGGCGAAGAATTGGCGGCGTATTTCACAGCCCATGGTTTCCAGGCCGAAATCAGCCACGACCATGACAGTTCGATTCCGGCGGGCGAGGCGCATTTGACCCGCGCCCAGCAGGTGAATGCCGATGTGATTATCAAAGGAGCCTATACCCATTCGCGCCTGCGCAATTTTGTCTTTGGCGGAGCCACGCGCCACATCATCACCCACACGACCATACCGGTTTTGTTGGCGCATTAATTTCATGTTTGGGGGAATAGGCCGCCATGTCGGCAAATGAAAGGCTTGCGAGCTATTTCCGCGTCTCGGCCCTGGTGCGCCAGGCCGAGCTTGACGGCGATGCCGCCTATATCCGGCATAAAGGCGACCCTTCGGCGGGCGCGGTGTTGGTCAAACATTGTGAACGCGATGCATCCGGGCAATGGCATTGCCAATTGCGCAGCCAAATCACCCGCCCGGACGGCGCACCCGATTGGATGCAACCCCACCAAGCCGAGTATTTAAGCGAAACCGAAGCCGAAGATTGGATTCGCCGCGCCATTAAACGCGACCAGGATTTATGGGTCATTGAGACCGAAGCCGGCACGCGCGTCGTTATTCGTTAAAACTTGGTGCGGTCGAGAAGACTCGAACTTCCACGGGAGTTACCCCACAGCGACCTCAACGCTGCGCGTCTACCAATTCCGCCACGACCGCATATCGTGCGCTACTCACAGCCAATAGCAAATTTTTTACCTTCGCACAAGCGGCAACGTGCCGCGCGGTAAGTTTTTTTATTCCTCATGGCGGCGAAAAATTTATTGCTGGGAACTGGGGTCGACCACCACGCTAAGCATCCCAAAAAATCCCTGCATGAAATAATCAAATAATGAGACGAGATAGTAAATAAAAGCCCCGTGATCGGGGTTGGGCAAGAAAGTCATTTTATACCTATAAAGCCATGTAAGAAAAATATTATCTTATTTTTACCGCACCGCCATCAAATATTCTGTTGCAAAAGCGACGTAATTTACTTTATTCGCGCGTTTTCGTTAAATTTTGTGCCGTTTTGAATCACAGATCATTTTTGGCGAATTACCCGCTTTTGTTTTTGATAAAAATCTGTTAAAATGCAAAAAAACTGAAATAACCAACCTTGCCACAAGATTCGGCACTTACCCCGATATTAAGGTAAAAAAATGGACAAATTTCACCGTTGGATCGATGATAACCGTGCCACCGAGGTTGAATGCCTGGTTCCCGATTTGGCGGGGCTGGCGCGCGGGAAAATCCTGCCATCGCATAAATTTTTGGGGTCGCTCAAGGATGGCGGGCTGCGCATTCCGGAATCAATTTTCCTTCAAACTTTGGGCGGCGATTACCCGGATGATTATGATGATTTGATCAATCCGGCCAATGCCGATGTCTATTTGCGGGCTGATCCCGACACGATCCGGCTGGTTCCTTGGTACAAAGAACCCACCGCCCAGGTGATTTGCGATTGTTTTTATGCCGATGGCGAGCCGGTGGATATTTCAGCGCGCGAGGTTTTGCGCCGCGTTTTGGCTCTTTATTTGACCAAAAATTGGGAACCGATTATTGCGCCGGAATTGGAATTTTATCTGGTTAAGGTCAATACCGATCCCGATTATCCGCTGGAACCGCCGGTCGGGCGGTCGGGGCGCAAGGAATCGGCGCACCAGGGCTATAGCATCGATGCGGTCAATGAATTTGATCCGATATTCGAGGATGTCTATGATTATTGCGAAATTCAGCAAATCGATATTGATACCCTAAGCCACGAAGAAGGTGCCGGCCAGATCGAGATTAATTTCAATCATAATCGGGCGTTGGAACTGGCCGACCAGGTGTTTTTGTTCAAACGCACGGTGCGGCAAACCGCTTTGCGCCACGGGGTTTATGCCACTTTTATGGCGAAACCCATGCAGAATGAACCCGGCAGTTCGATGCATATTCATCAAAGCCTGCTCGACATTAGCAACGGCAAAAATTTATTCGCCGAGGATGATGGCAGCGACAGCAAAATCTTTCTCTCTTATCTGGCGGGGTTGCAAAAATATTTGCCCGCCGTGATGACCTTGTTGGCCCCGAATGTCAACAGCTATCGCCGCCTGCAACGTTATTCCGATGCCCCCATCAATGTCCATTGGGGGCGGGATAACCGCACCACCGGCCTGCGCGTTCCTTTATCTTCACGCGAATCGCGGCGGGTGGAAAACCGCCTGGCCGGGGCCGATGTCAACCCTTATTTGGCGATTGCCGGGTCATTGGCGGCGGGTTATTTGGGGATCATTGAGGAATTGGAACCCACCGATCCTGTCACCGGCAGTGCCTATGAATTAGCCCATACTTTGCCGCGCCATTTACCGGATTCGATCCAAAAATTATCGCGCAGCAAACCGATGCGGCAAATTCTGGGCGAGCGTTTCATCAATGTTTATCTCAGCACCAAACAGGCGGAATATGATGCCTATATGCGGGTGATTTCCAGCTGGGAGCGGGAGTTTTTGCTGCTGAATGTGTAAGGGAAAGTCTGAAAATGTCCTAAAAAAGGGAGCGTCATTACCCGCCGCCGCAGCTAAAGAGCGGCAAAAAAGGGAGCGTCATTACCCGCCGAAATATCCGTGTAACGGATATTTCGGGTCGGGTAATCCCCCAGGAGTATTGAGGAATAATACTCCTGGGGGATTACCCGACTCGCCTCGTAAACGAGGCGGCGGGTAATGACGCTCCCGTTTTTGGCATAAACCTCCTGGGGGATTACCCGACTCGCCTCGTAAACGAGGCGGCGGGTAATGACGCTCCCGTTTTTGGCATAAACCTCCTGGGGGATTACCCGACTCGCCTCGTAAACGAGGCGGCGGGTAATGACGCCCCTTTTTTTGGGACTTATGTTGCCGCACTTAATCAGACCATCCTAAAGAATGAGTTAATCACAATGACCAGCCTGACCCTCGGTAAAAGCCTATTCACCACGAATTTCCGCCAAATTACGGTCTATCTGATAGTAAGTCTCATCACCATCTTGTTTGATGTCGGCACCATGTATGGGCTTATGACACTCGGTGTAAATGCGGTGGCGGCGGCATCGGCGGGATTTTTGGTGGCGTTTGTGGTTAATTTCGTTTTACATATGCGGGTGACCTTTGTCAGTCACCACAGCCTGGCGATCTTTATTAAATTCTCATTGGTGGTTTTCATCAATTACCTTGTCACCCTGGCTTTTGTCGAAGCGGCAATTTTCCTGGCGAATGATGCCCTGGCGGGCAAAATGATTTCGCTGCCGGTTGTGTCCTTAATTGGGTTTGTTCTGTGCAAAATTTGGGTGTTTAAGTGAGTCGTTCAGAGTTCCCCTAAGCAAACTCTGAACGCTGTGGCAACGACCCTAATCACGTGCGCCGGCGCCGACCAATAATTTGACCACTTCGGGGAAATTGCGTTCGCGGGCGATCTTAAGCGCGGTTTTGTCCGAGAAATCATATCCCATATATTTGCTCGGTTTGGCGCGTTCGTCCAATTTGGCATGAGCGACGATCAAGATCGAGGCGGTATCGGCGTGGCCTTCAAAAGCCGCCCACATAAGGGCGGTGGTGCCGTCCCGATATTTGCTGTCCAGCGGGGCGTTTTTGCTGATCAAATAGTTAAGCACATCGGCATGGCCTTTCCAGGCCGCGGCCATTAACGGCGTCCAGCCGGCTTTATTGGTGGCATTGATGTCGGCGCCATTTTCGATCAGGAATTTAACCACTTTCAAATTCCCGTTTTCCGCTGCGCGTACCAAGGCGGTGCCGCCGATCTCGGCGACTTGATTAATATCGACTTTGGCGGCGAGCAGCATCTTTAGCGCATCCACCGACCCGGCTTGGGCCGCCAGCAGCGACGCCGTGGCCAGCCCGGCGGTTGAGACGATTTGCAAATTCGCCCCGGCATCGATCAATAATTTCAGAATCTCGGTGTTATTGTTATAAGCCAGCAACATGGCGGCGGTGAAACCTTGAAATTGACTGTTGGTGATTTGGGCATCAAGGTCGGGACGGGCGGCCAATAAGATTTTAACGATTTCGGGTTGATTGTTAAGACAGGCTTCAAATAAGGGCGTATAGCCATTCAGATTGCTGAGATTGGGATTGGCTTTGGCGTTGATCAATATTCTGACGATGTTGATCTGCCCCTTGGTAATCGCCGCCGAGAGTGCCGAATTGCGATGCGCATCTTGGGTATTCACATCGGTGCCGGATTTGAGCAACGAGATGACTTTGGCTTCGTCCCCGGCCTGGGCCGCGTCGATCAAGGCCACGGCCATCGCCGAATGGCCTGGAATCGCCATCGCCCCCAGCACAATCCCAAAGCCAAATATAATCCCAAATGTTCGATTGTATATTATTGAGACCTGATTAAGTTTATGACGAAAATATGACACCATGACCGTAACCCAATGCGAAAACCATTACCAATATCCATGTCGAGCCAATAGAAACTCGATAAATATAATTATACTTCAAATGAATTACTGAAATCTTAAGTTTTTTTGTGATGGGTGGTGTGATTGCCCGCCGCTTGACATCGAGCGTTAAAATGAGTGCGTCATTGCCGTAGAAAAAGGAAGAGCGTCAAAAAGAAGATCGTCATTACCCGCCGAATTGCAAGCGGATTTCCGCTTGCAATTCGAGTCGGGTAATCCCCCAGGAGGTTTATTCCCTCAATCCCTGGGGGATTACCCGACTCGCGCCATCCGTTACACGGATAGCGCGGCGGGTAATGACGCTCTTAAGCTGCGCGGTCATCATTACCCGCCGCCTGACTTCGAGCGTTAAAATGAGAGCGTCATTA
>JASGCR010000026.1:8861-13941 GCA_030054015.1 Candidatus Symbiobacter sp.
CCGTAGAAAAATGAAGAGCGTCATTACCGTAGAAAAATGAAGAGCGTCATTACCGTAGAAAAATGAAGAGCGTCATTACCGCATTAAAAAGTAGAGCGTCAAAAAGAGAGCGTCATTACCCGCCGAATTGCAAGCGGGTTTCCGCTTGCAATTCGAGTCGGGTAATCCCCCAGGGATTGAGGGAATAATACTCCTGGGGGATTACCCGACACGAAATATCCGTTACACGGATATTTCGGCGGGTAATGACGCTCTTCTTTTATGCCCCCGTGATTTTTCCGGCGGGTAATGACGCTCTTAAGCTGCGCGGTCATCATTACCCGCCGCCTGACTTCGAGCGTTAAAATGAGAGCGTCATTACCGCATTAAAAAGTAGAGCGTCAAAAAGAGAGCGTCATTACCCGCCGAATTGCAAGCGGATTTCCGCTTGCAATTCGAGTCGGGTAATCCCCCAGGAGTATTATTCCCTCAATGATTTTTCCGGCGGGTAATGACGCCTCTGTTTCGGCTATTGATCAAGCCGCGCCCAGATACGCGGCGCGGACACGGGGATCCGCCAATAATTCGGCGCCCGATCCGGCCATCACCAATTCGCCATGCTGCAAGACATAACCGCGATGGGCGATTTTAAGGGCTTGCAGCGCGTTTTGTTCGACCAATAAAATCGTCATGCCGTTCTTGCGGTTTAATTCGGAAATAATCTCGAATATTTGTTTGACGATCAATGGCGCAAGACCGAGCGACGGTTCATCCAATAACAGCAAACGCGGGCGCGACATCAAGGCCCGCCCAATCGCCAACATTTGTTGCTCGCCGCCGGACAAGGTACCCGCCCGTTGACCCGAGCGTTCCGCCATGCGCGGGAATAAATTCATGACCAGTTTCAAATCGTCTTCGTACCAGGCGGGATCGGCCATCGCCGCGCCCAGGGCCAGGTTTTCCAGCACCGTCATGCGCGGGAAAATATGGCGGCCTTCGGGAACCTGGGCAATGCCCAAACGCATGATTTCGTGGGTTTTGCGTCCGACGAGATTTTGCCCTTCAAACCAAATCTCGCCGGAGCGGGGGTGCGGGTTGCCGCAAATGGTCATGAGCAAAGTCGATTTGCCGGCCCCATTGGCCCCAATCAGCGAGACAATTTCCCCCTCGTTAATCTCAAGCGACACGCCGCGCAGGGCCTGGATCGCACCATGAAACGTATCGACATTTTTGATGACAATTTTCATGACCGGCTCCCAGAATTGGTGGCAGAATTGGCGGGTGCAACAAAACCCTCCTCAATGGCCTCGCTGCCCAAATAAGCCTCAATCACGCGGGGATTGCCTTGGATTTCGGCGGGGGTTCCCTCGGCGATTTTTTTGCCATAATCCAACACCGCAATATGGTCGGAAATTTTCATCACCACGCTCATGTCATGTTCAATCAGCAATATACCAATTTTGTGATGGGCAATAATATCCTGCAATGAACGATTCAATTCGGCGGATTCCGAACCATTTAACCCCGCCGCCGGCTCGTCCAGGCACAATAATTTGGGATCGGTACAAAGGGCGCGGGCAATTTCGACCCGCCTTTGCGCCCCATAGGGCAAATTGCCGGCCTCATAATCCGCCACATCCAATAATTTGAACCGATCCAGCCAATAACGCGCTTTATCGAGGGCGATTTTCTCGGCGGCGCGGAAATTTTTACTGCCCACCAACCCGGCCAGTGACCAGATGGAGGCGCGGGATAAATGATTATGCTGGGCGACAATCAAATTTTCCAGCACGCTCATGCGACCAAACAGGCGGATATTTTGAAAGGTGCGACTGACCCCGGCCTGGGCGGCGATGCGGTGGCCGCGCAATTTTTGCAATTCATAGTCGCCGCCCTCATGTTGCAACCTAATCCGGCCGGAATTGGGTTGGTAAAAGCCGGTGATACAATTAAACAAAGTGGTTTTACCGGCCCCGTTGGGGCCAATAATGGCGGTGATCTTTCCGCTCGCGGCCTGCATCGAAAACCCGTCAATTGCTTTTAAGCCGCCAAAGGCAATCGACAAATTTTCCACGGTTAATAAGGGGGAGGGCATTGAATTCATGCTCTTTCTCCCATTTTCGCGGCGGGCGGGCTGCCAACACCCTTGCTGCCAACACCCTTGCCGCCAAAACCCTCGCCGCCATGCAACATCACGGTGGGTTTGCGTTTGCCGACAAAGCCGGCGGGGCGAAACGCCATCACCGCAATCATCGCCATACCGAATCCCAACATACGGAAATCGCTGAATTGGCGACCAAATTCGGGGAGCAGCACCAGGAACAACGCGGCGACCACCACGCCGACTTGGCTGCCCATGCCGCCCAGCACGACAATTGCCAAGACGGTGGCACTTTCGATAAAGGAAAAACTTTCCGGGCTAATGAATCCTTGGCGGGTGGCAAAAAAACATCCGGCCAGGCCACCCAAACCCGCCCCCAAAGCAAAAGCCGATAATTTGATCAAAGTGGGATTTAACCCCAAGGCGCGACAGGCGATTTCATCCTCGCGTAACGCTTCCCAGGCGCGGCCAATCGGCAATTTGCGCAATCGCCGCACCAATTGGTCGGTCAAGACCAACAAAAACAAAATCACGAAATATAAAAAACTGACGCGCAATCCGGGGGTGAAATCCAAATCGAACAGACGCGAAAAGGGCGATGTTCCGGTTTCATCCGCGACCAACGATACGCCAAAAAAACTGGGGCGGGGAATGCCAGAAATCCCATTCGGCCCCCCGGTCAGGCTTTGCCAATTCAACAGAAAGACGCGGATAATCTCGCCAAATCCCAATGTCACAATCGCCAGATAATCGCCGCGCAGCCGCAAGACCGGAAACCCCAACAACACGCCAAAAATGGCGGCAATTAATCCGGCCAGGGGGAGGGTTTCCCAAAATCCCAAGCCGAAATACCGCGCCAACAAAGCATAACTATAGGCCCCGACCGCGTAAAAGGCGACATAACCGAGATCAAGCAGGCCAGCCAACCCGACCACGACATTCAATCCCCAACCCAACATCACATAAATCAAAACCGTGGTCGCGGTATCGGTGGTATAACGGTCGGAAAAGGGCAGAAAAGGTATAATAAAGGCAATAATTAATATCATAACCGTGGGTTCGGGAAGTTTTTGCCTGATCGATGATGGTAACAATCCCCCCATTGACGTTTTAAGGTGAGATGTTTCCTGCCCAATTATGGTCTTAAACCGGTCAATCTGTGCGGCAAACACCAGGGATACCAACCGTGCCGCCATCAACAAGCCCACCATCCAGGCCACCCACACAAACCGTGTGTTAAGCCCGACCACGCCATTTTCGACCATGGTCTCCACCCCGACCATGGGCAAGGCCACCAAAAACACCACCAAACCCATCACCAAGGTTTTGACCAGGATGGGGCGGAAATTTGCCAGGGCCGCCAGACTCGCCGGGGGGTGGGGGCTAGAATTGCTGTTCATGTCTAACTTAATCTCCGAAAGGTCATTAGCGTCGTTATACTTTTTCGATTTCCGGTTTGCCGAGCAATCCCGATGGGCGGAAGATCAAGACCAAAATCAACACGGTAAAGGCGGCCACGTCTTTATATTCCGATGACACATAACCCGCCCACCAAGATTCAACCAAGCCGATCATTAATCCGCCCAGCATCGCGCCGGGCAAGGAGCCGATGCCCCCCAAAACGGCGGCGGTAAAGGCCTTCATGCCCGCCAAAAACCCGATATAGAAATTGACCGAGCCATAATACATCGTGACCATCACCCCCGCCACCGCCGCCAGGGCCGCGCCCGAGACAAAGGTCAAGGAAATAATCCGATCCACATTCAATCCAAGCAAAGATGCCATCAAGCGGTCTTGCTCACAGGCGCGTTGCGACCGGCCAAAAGCGGTGCGGTTGATTAAAAAGGTAAAACCCGCCATGACCACCAAAGTCACCGCCACCACCAAAAATTGGATCAAACTAAGATGCACCCCCAAATGCTCGATTTCCAAAACCGAAATGCTGCTCTCAATCACCGGGGGGATGGATTTGTCCCGCGCCCCCTGCAGCAATTGCACCGCGTTTTGCAGGAAAATCGACATACCTATCGCCGAGATCAGGGGGGCCAAACGCGGCGCGCCGCGCAAAGGTCGGTACGCCACACGCTCCACCGTCCAGCCATAAAGGGCGGTGAAAAAAACGCTTGCCAATAGAACCAGAATAATCACCAAGGGAATATAGCCAATCCCCAGCATCGTACAAATCGAAAAGCCAATAAGGGCAATAAAAGAGGCAATCATGTAAATTTCGCCATGGGCAAAATTGATCATGCCAATAATCCCATAGACCATCGTATAACCAATGGCAATAATACCGTAAACCGCCCCCAAAGTAATCCCACTTATGGTCAGTTGTAAAAAGAAACTGAGCGAATCATCGGAAAATAGACTGGTGATGATTGAATCCATGATTTTCTTTCAGGGGGCGAGGCAAAGTTCGATTGGTGGTATAGCACAAACTGGTTGTAAACCAACCCCTTTATTTGCCTATGGGGGTGGAATCAAGCAGTTTTTGCTCCGTCGGCAAAAATTCTGGTGGCAAATCGCCGCCACAACGAATGCAGAATTTTATTCTGATCGCTTAGTTTATGTGTGATATTCCGCGTAAACAACGTTTCCTTTGAGACAACCCTGGTGAAGGATGAAAATCGATCTGTAACCAAATTTATCGTTTCACCGCTTTATTCATTAGCCGCAACTCTAACACGGTTCAGTTGCATTATCAACAAGAATCGCATTGGCACCCTTAGCACCCTTCGATATTAAAGAAGAGCCGCAAAGTGAGCGCGGCAAAGAGCGCGGTAAAGAGAGCGGTAAAGAGAGCGGCAAAGAGAGCGGTAAAGAGAGCGGCAAAGAGAGCGGCAAAGAGAGCGGCAAAGAGAGCGGTAAAGAGAGCGGTAAAAAAGAGAGCGTCATTACCCGCCGGACTGCAAGCGGTTATCCGCTTGCAGTCCGAGTCGGGTAATCCCCCAGGAGTATTATTCCTTAAACTCCTGGGGGATTACCCGACAGATTTATGCC
>JASGCR010000293.1 GCA_030054015.1 Candidatus Symbiobacter sp.
GCAAAAAATTCTAGCTTTTCTATCCCCCCCTTCCTAAGCAGGAAGGGGGGGTCAGTACGACTTATTCAGACCTTCCCCCAGCCAAAATCACCCTAAACCCTGGTCAATTCCACCGCTTCGCGGCCTTTGGAGCCATCGACCACTTTCATGCGTACCTTTTGTTCGGGATCAAGCCCCACCAAATTCGAGCGTTGCAAGGCACTGACATGGACGAAAACATCTTTGCCGCCATCATCGGCATTGATAAAGCCAAAGCCTTTTTCGCCATTATACCATTTGACGATGCCGCCAATCTCCACGGCATTGCTGGTATCGACTGCCGAGAAACCGCGCGGCCCCCGTGCCGCCCCAGCCCCATAGGGCGAGGGATGCCCGCCGCCCTCGCGCGGGGTACGCGGCCCCGATGAACGCGGGGACGAAGCGGGGGCGGATGTGGTCTCGTCAATGCTGACGATTTCGCTGACTTGTTTGCCTTTGGCACCTTGACCGAGGCGGCATTTTATCGTCGCCCCAGGCGCCAGCGATTTCTTGCCGGTGGCTTCGAGGGTCGAGGCATGTAAAAACGCATCGCCGCCATTATTTTCAATCGAAACAAAGCCAAAGCCTTTTTCGCTGTTATACCAGGTGACCGTCGCGGTCGAGACCGGCCCCGTCGCGGCAGAAGCGGTCGGCGTAAACCCGCCGCTAGCCCCCGCAAAATTGTAATCTGGGCCTGAACCCCCGCCGGATCGCCGATTATCGCGTCGTTTCCACGAGTCAAACTCGAAATCATCGTCGAACCCGCGTTTGCGGGGTTCACCAAATTCTTTGCCGCGTTTCTTAGCCATTTGTGTCGATTGTCCTTTTGCGTATTGTCTTCGTTTCGTATTGTGTTCGTTTCGCCTTCGCCGCGCCTTAGCTTCGCAGCACCTTCGCATGGCCTTAGTTTCTTGTTGTCACAATACCACGAAATGCAGTCTACAAATCCTTCATCGCAAAGGCAAGTCTATTCGCAGTTATCCCGATATAATCTTTCAACCAGGTTGATCCCCCCCCTTGCGCTCGCCCGTAATTGCTGCAATAAGATGAGGTACCGCCCCAGCAAAATTTAGGATGTCGGAGTCGTGGTGTCTCAAATGACCAATTTGCCCTTTGTCGATTTGGCCGCGCAACGCCAGAGAATCAGCCGCGAAATCGACGCGGCCATCGCGCGGGTCTTGGCCCATGGTCAATTTGTCATGGGGCCAGAAGTCAATGAATTGGAAAAGATTTTGGCCGCTGCGAGCGGGGCGCGTCATTGCGTCACCTGTGGCAGCGGCACCGAAGCCTTGCTCATGCCCTTAATGGCCTGGGGGATTGGCCCCGGCGATGCGGTGATTTGTCCCAGTTTTACCTTTGTTGCCACCGCCGAAATGGTGGCTTTGCTGCGCGCCACCCCGATTTTTGTCGATGTCGCGCCCCAAGACGCCAATCTGGATGCCAATTTGCTCGAAGCAGCGATTGATCTCGCCCAAAAGCAGGGTCTTCGTCCCCGCGCGGTGATCCCGGTTGATCTTTACGGCCAACCCGCTGATTACGATGCGATTTTGCCCATCGCGGCGCGGCATAATTTGCGGGTTTTGGCCGATGCCGCGCAAAGCTTTGGCGCATCTCTCCAGGGCCGCAAAGTGGGCAATTTTGGCGATGCCACCGCGACCAGTTTTTTTCCGTCGAAACCGCTGGGCTGTTATGGCGAAGGCGGAGCGGTTTTCACCGATGATGACGAATTGGCCGCGCAATTGCGACAAATTCGCCATCACGGCCAAGGCAGCCAACGTTATCAGCATCCGGTGATCGGGATTAACGGGCGGCTGGAAACCCTCCAAGCCGCGATTTTAATCCAAAAAATGACCATTTTTGCCGATGAATTAATCGCCCGCGCCGGTGTCGCGCAAAGCTATAGCGATCTCATCGCCGCCGCCAATTTGACGGATCGCGTGTCGCTGCCGGTTTTGCGCTCTGGCGTGGTGTCGGCCTGGGCGCAATATACTTTGCGCTTGGAGCCGACGCAACGCCGCCAGGTAATAGACGGGTTACAAGCGGCGGGGATTCCGACGGCGGTACATTATCCTCTGAGCCTGTCGGATCAGCCCGCCTATCGCCACTATCCCTCCTCGCCCGCGACCATGCCGGTGGCGCGGCAATTGGCCGATACGGTCATGAGTCTGCCCATGCACCCTTATCTAACCGCCGCGACGCAAGCGCGTATCGTCGATGAATTGGCGAAATTGGTTTAGGCTTTTTTTCAATGTCCGCAACTCCGCCGCCAAAATCGCGCCCAGACCAAGAACCCAATCTGTCAAACCCCCCAGCGTTGGCGTTGGCATCGCGGCGGCGCGGGTTGGGCTTTGGCCTGTTGCTGTTTGAAATTTTATTGTTGATTTGCGGGCAATTTTTGTTCCAAAAAGCCGCGTCTTCCTTGCCGATCTTGCCAGGTTTTGGTGCCATTCACAGCGTTTCTGATCTTGGGCCGGTTTTATGGGCCTGGGGTGAATTGATCCTCACCCCCGCCTTTATCGGGGCCTTGATGTTTTACGGCGGGGCGGTTTTGACCTGGATGGCGGCCTTGCAAATTTTACCCATCGCCCAGGCCATGCCGGTTTTGGCCTTGGTCTTTGTGTTGGTGCCTTTATTGTCATTTTTGCCAGCGGGTTTGGTGCCGCCTTGGGGTTTGCTGGTCGGGGTGGGGTTGGTGGCGAGCAGCATTATCGTGATTGCGAGCGATTCCCGCCCCCGCCCGCCTGGTCATCGGCCTGCTGAGGAAAATTAAATGTCATTAGGTTATGCCTTGGCCGCCGCCACCATGATGTGCCTGGCATCGGGCAATTTATGGTTTGATGCCGTCGCCAAGCGCCATGCTTCGTTGTTTCGGCTTGAAAATATCGTGCGTCTGGCCTGGCAACCGATGTTTTTGCTTGGACTCGGTGCTTATGGGCTGGGTACGATTTTGTGGGTGGCGGCGTTACAGCACGAGCCTTTGGCGTATCTTTATCCCTTTTTGGCGAGCCAATATGTGTTGGTGCCGTTGCTGTCGCTGTTGCTGCGGCGCGAGCGTCCCTCGCCGCGATTGCTGGTTGGTTTTATCATTTTGTGCGCCGGACTTGGTTTTATCATTGTCAGTTCTTAGCGGCAATATGCCTCTGACCTCCCCTTCCTGCTTAGGGAAGGTCTGAATAAGTCGTACTGACCCCCCCTTCCTGCT
>JASGCR010000294.1 GCA_030054015.1 Candidatus Symbiobacter sp.
AATGACGCTCCCTTTTTTGCCGCTCTTTGGCTGCGCGGCGGGTAATGACGCTCTTGGTTTTAGGACTTAATCAAAAATATTGGATCAGGCTTTAATGCGCCAATGCCCAATTTTGCGCCGCGCCATACTCAACCACCAGGGGAATCGACAAACTCGCCGCATTTTCCATGATTTTTTTCAGTAAGGGGGCTGTTGTCTCAATTTCATCGGCGGGAAGTTCAAACACCAATTCGTCATGCACTTGCAGCAACATCCGCGCCCGCGACCCCGCCGCCGCCAAGCAAGCCGGAATCTTCACCATCGCATGTTTGACAATATCGGCGGCACTGCCCTGGAGCGGCGCGTTAATCGCCTGGCGTTCGGCAAAGCCGCGTTTGGCCCCGACCGCCGTTTTGATGCCATCAATGTGGCATTTACGCCCGAACAAGGTCATGACATAGCCATGATCATGGGCGAATTTTTTGGCTTCCTCCATATAGTCCCGAATGCCAGGATAGCGCAAAAAATAGGCATCGATAAAGCGTTTCGCATCAGACTGCGCCACCCCCAATTGATTGGCGAGACCAAACGCGCTAATCCCATAAATAATGCCAAAATTAATCGCTTTGGCGCGGCGGCGCGATTCCTTGTCCAATTCGTTTAAGGGGATGCCGAAAATCTGGCTGGCCGTCAGGGCGTGAATATCGATTCCCTCTCGAAACGCCTGTTTTAGCACCGGAATATCCGCCATTTCCGCCAATAGCCGCAATTCAATCTGGGAATAATCCAAAGACAGCACCTGATTCCCTGGCGCGGCGATAAAAGCGGAGCGGATTTTCCGTCCCTCCTCCGTCCGGATGGGGATGTTTTGCAGATTGGGATCGTTGGACGAAAGCCGCCCGGTGGTGGTGGCAGCGAGGGCGAAACTGGTATGAACCCGTCCGGTTTTGGGGTTAATTTGTTCAACCAAGGCATCGCTGTACGTCGATTTTAATTTCGCCAATTGACGGTAATCGAGGATTTTGGCAGCCAAAACCACCCCTTGCTCGGCAAAATTTTCCAACACGCTCGAATCCGTCGAATAATCGCCCGATTTGCCTTTTTTACCGCCCGGCAGACCCATTTCGTCAAACAAAATCACGCCCAATTGCTTGGGGGATGCCAGGTTAAAGGGTCGTCCGACCAGGGTATGGCATTCGGCTTCTAACCCCATCATGCGGGTGCCGAAATCGACCGACAAATCCGCCAAGACCTGGCGATCCACCAATATCCCGGCCCGCTCCATCGCCATCACCACCGCCACCAACGGGCGTTCGAGGGTTTCATAGACCGTCACCGCCCGCTCGGATACCAAACGCGGTTTCAAATGGTGCCACAAACAGAGCGTGACATCCGCATCCTCGGCGGCATAATCGCGGGCTTTTTCAAGCGGCACCTGGGCAAAGGACAGGCGGTTTTTACCCGTACCGGTCACATCGTCATATTTAATCGTCTCGTGGTCAAAATGGCGTTTTGCCAGCGTATCCAGACTGTGCGTATGTTTGCCGCCATCCAGCGTCGCCGACAGCAACATCGTATCGTCGATGGGGTTAAGTTCCAGCCCGTAATTGGCAAAAATCGAGGAATCATATTTAAGATTATGACCGATTTTTAACACCGACCCATCCGCCAAAAGCGGTTTCAGCAACGCCAAAGCCCGCGCCAGGGGGATTTGTCCTGGCAATAATGTCGTGGTTGCCAAAGCCAATTCGTCCAGGTTCGCGGCGGCCTGGAGCGCATGAGCCAGGGGAATATAGGCGGCGCGGCCTGGGGCCAAGGCCAGGCTGATCCCCACCAACTCCGCCACCATGGTATCAAGACCGGTGGTTTCGGTGTCAATCGCCAAATATCCCTGCTCAACCGCCGCATCGATCCAGTTTTGTAAATTTTTTTCATCCGCTATCAGTTCATAGGCCGAACGGTCGGGAAGGTAAGCTGCGGCCAATGCGGAGGATGTTCTGGCATCATCTGATTTGGTACCATAGCTTGGCGTGTCAAGTTTGCGGTTAAGCGGCGTGTCCCTGGGGGGTATCGATGATCCCCCTTCTTCGGTGGTCGCACCACCCGCGGTGGCCGCGCCACCCAATCGCCGCAGCAAGGATTTGAAGTCTTGCTCGTTCAAAAATTGCCGCAAAATCGCGGGGTCAAAATCTTGTTGCCGCAATTCCGTCAAAGCCATGGGCAAAGGGCAATCATTTTTCAATTGCACCAATTGGCGGCTCAATAAAGCGAGGTCGCGCTCTTCGATTAAGGCGGCGCGGCGTTTGGGCTGGGTGATTTCATTCACCCGCGCCAGCACCGCATCCAATGAGCCAAATCGGTTGATCAATTCCGCCGCCGTTTTAATGCCAATCCCCGTCACCCCCGGCACATTATCGGCGGTATCACCGCACAAGGCCTGGACATCGACCA
Source organism: Candidatus Symbiobacter sp. (assembly GCA_030054015.1). Lineage (GTDB taxonomy): Bacteria > Pseudomonadota > Alphaproteobacteria > Elsterales > Elsteraceae > JASGCR01. The sequence continues at coordinate 2,431 of JASGCR010000294.1, forward strand.
CTTGCGACGGTTTTACGCCAAATTTTTCAAATACTTCGGGGGCGGCGATGCGGCGGTTTTTAAGGGGATCATATAATTCCACCTGGTCATCGACCAATTGCATCAAATCTTTGTCAGAAGAAATAATTTGCACCCGCATTCCGGCCTGTTTCGCCGCTTGCGCGTACGAAGCAATCAAATCATCCGCCTCGTAATCCTCTAACTCAATTGCCGGTACCGCCAGGGCGCGGGTCGCCTGCCGCACCAAATCAAATTGCGGTGCCAGTTCCGGCGGAGTCTCCGGTCGGTTGGCTTTGTATGCCGGATAAATTTCGTTGCGAAAGGTGAGCCGCCCGGCATCAAAAATCACCGCCAGATGGTCCCCCAATTTATCATCCAGCAATTTCCACAGCATCGCGGTAAAGCCATATACCGCATTCACCACCACCCCATCCTGGCGGGTCATGGGTGGCAAGGCATGGTAGGCGCGGAAAATATAGCCCGACCCATCCACCAGCACCAAAAGCGGGGCGGCAGCCGAGTTAGTGCCAGGGGTTAAGCCAGGGGGTGATTCAGTGTGGGATTGATGCGTGCTGGTCATAGCCTAATCTGACGGATTAGTACGCAATCGGCAAGGGGTTAGGTTCTTTCTGATTCATTTTTTAATGTTATAATTTACCCCGTTTCCTAAAGAATTCCGATTATGATCCTCCCTTCCTGTTTAGGGAGGGTCTGAATAAGTAGCGAAAGTCACTGACCCCCCCTTCCTGCTTAGGAAGGGGGGGATAGAAAAGCTT
>JASGCR010000295.1 GCA_030054015.1 Candidatus Symbiobacter sp.
CAACAAACTAGACCCCCCCTTCCTGCTTAGGAAGGGGGGGATAGAAAAGCTTGGCGAGCGTAGGCGAGCCAAAGCTTTTCTTGGGGGGGTTGGTGAAAAAACCTCAAAGTCACCAACCCCCCCAAGCTCCGCTAAGGGCTTCGCCCTAAGCGTCGCTATCCCCCCCTTCCTAATCAGGAAGGGGGGGTCTAACATACTGAAATTATTAGATATTAATTTTGAATCAGGCTCTTAGGGAAGTGCGGCAAGAAGGAAAAAATAATTAGGAACCAACAACCATGAATCTCAATCGCATATTACTATATGTATCCCCATTATTTGGGCTAATGTTCCCCGCGCCCGCATTCGCCCATATGTCGGAAAAGGGATTTGTCTTATTATTGCCAACCCAATTTGCCATCATGGCCGGTGGGGCAATTATTTTGCTTAGTTTTTTGCTGTTGACTTTGGTGCCGAATCTTTTCTTTGAAAAACTATTTACGGCGCGGTTAGAATTATTTTCAACCCAATGGAGCCAAAATAATAAATTTACCGCGATATTGTCCGACGCTTATGTTGCGGTTTCTATCAAGTTGCTTATTTTGTGGCAACTCTTCGCATTGGCCCCAACCGATACTAATTTGCGTCCCTTGCCTTTGATCATATGGGTGGCGGGTTGGATTATCACGCCAATCCTAACGGTATTATTTGGCAACATAGTTTTAGCCAAATTAAATCTGATTTTAAATCCCGATGCCATCTTATTCAAAAAACACGGGCAAGATTCGATAAAAAGCCCATTTACATTGACGATAATTATTTTTCTTATTGCGACATATTTATACAATAAATTTATCGATAACAACTTTGTCTTTAATGGAATAGGCACTTATGGTTTGCTTATTGTTTTGGCGGTAACCACAAAACTGCCTAAATTTGGTCATAAATTCCCGATCAATGACAAAACCGGCTATCTCATTGCCTCGATATTGTTCTTTGGCTTTTCCTGGTTTGAACTGATTTCGCCTTATGCGACCGATAATGACAGTCTGGCCTTGGCGGTTGCAATATATCTTTTCGTCACCATAATCATGACCAAGTTATGGGGGCGGGTTTGGCTGGATAAATGCGATCCCTTTATGCAATATTTGCGTTTTTTGGCGGCGATGTCACCGTTTATGATAGAAAATGGTCGGGTGAAACTTTGCCCGCCCGGCCTAAAACTCGCCCGCATGACGGAATTGCCGATGACTGGCGTGTTTTTTATTACCCTCACCGTCGCGGCGTTAAGTTTTGATGCCTGGTCGCAAACATTTACTTGGCTTAATTTCATTGGCATTAATCCGCTCGAACCGCCGGGCCGCACCGCATTGATCCCCGTCCAAACCCTGGGGTTTGTGGCCCTTAGCCTTATTTATTTTGCCGTTTTTTGCGGCATCGTCAGTTTGGGGCGCAAAATGGGCGGCAGCAAAGTCACCCTACAAAATCTTTGCGGTCGATTATGCCTTAGCCTCATCCCGATCAGTGTCGCGTTTCATTTTGCGCATTATGCCATTCCATTATTGGTGCAGGGGCAAAATCTGGGGTTGTTGCTCAATGACCCGCTCAATCGCGGGTGGAATTTACTGGGCTTGCGCGGGTTTTACGTCACCACGTCGTTTTTAATGGACATGCACCAGGTCACCAAGATTTGGCTCACCCAAATTGGCCTTATAATTATCGGTCATGTTGTGGCGGTGGTGTTGGCGCATCATGCCCTGGTCACCCACCGCGCCCAGGTAAAATCGATGTTTTGGCAAGAATTGCCGCTTGCTTTGACGATGGTGGTTTTCACCATGTTTGGCTTGTGGTTGCTCTCAACCCCATCGGCGTGAAATCTTATGTCAGCACAATGGGTACTTGCGTCGCGGGGGGGGTGTTGCGGCTGCGCTCGCACCGCACCACGCCATCAATGATCATCATGCCGATGCCGGGAATGTCGCCTAAACTTAAACTATGCAATAAATCCTTGCCGGCCGTGTGCTGAGCGCGATCCATCAAGGCGAAATCGGCTTGGCGACCGACCGCGATCAAACCGCTGTTCAAGCCGCGCATTTTGGCGGTGTTGCCGGTGGCAAAGCACACCACCATTTCCGGCGCGATGCCGCCCAAAGACGATAACAACGCCATCATGCGCAAAATTCCGAGCGGTTGTACCCCCGATCCTGCCGGGCTGTCGGTTCCCAATATCACCCGTTCCGGGCATTTTAATTCCATCGCCAGGCGGGCGGCGGCGAGGGCGATTTTCTCGTTGCCATTATGGACGATTTCGATGCCGCGCCGCGATTTTTCACAGAGTTCACAGACCTGGGCTTCGGGCAGGGCGGTATGGCCGCCATTAATGTGACCGATAATATCGGCATCGGCTTCCAGCACCACATCTTTGTCAATTAGGCCAGAGCCAGGGATCGAGGGGCCGCCGGTGTGAATGGTGCTTTGAATGCCGTATTTCCGCGCCCAAGCGACCATGCGCTGCGCCTCCGCCCCGGCTTTGACGGAACCCAATCCGACTTCGCCCAATAATTTCACGCCGGCATCGGCTAAATCTTTGAAATCTTGTTCGACCATGCCTTGTTCAATCACCGGCGCGCCCGCCAAAACCTTGACCCCGCCGGGGCGGAAATTGTCAAAGGCGCGTTGGGCCGTGATGGCGAGGGCTTTTAAGCCGATAATATCTTTGGGGCGGCCGGGCAAATGTACCTCGCCCGCCGAAATCATGGTGGTCACGCCGCCATGCAAAAAGGAATCGATCCAATTAAGCTGGCTTTGCCGCGGCGTCCAATCGCCGAATACGGGATGGACGTGGCTGTCAATCAGGCCGGGCATGAGGGTGGTGTGCCGCGCGTCAATCACCGTGCTGGCCTGACTTAGATCAAGGTCTTTTTCGCGGCCCAGGGCGGCGATTTTATCCCCTTCGACCACGATGGTATCAATGTCCAATATTGGGTGGGAAATATCGCCGCTCAGACAAAAACCAATATTGCGAATGACGAGTTTTTTTCCGGTGGCGGTTGGGGTGGATGATTCGGCCATGATTGCCTCGCGCGATGGTGGTTTGCAAATTGGTTGATTAATGGTACAATTAATCCTTGATCGTTCAAGATTACAAGGGCAAAGTTGTTTTGTTTATACCCCGTGTCCTTGAAAATTCGCCTTTACGACCCCCCCTTCCTGCTTAGGA
>JASGCR010000296.1 GCA_030054015.1 Candidatus Symbiobacter sp.
CCCCCCCTTCCTAAGCAGGAAGGGGGGGTCAGTACGACTTATTCAGACCTTCCTTTAGAAGGGGGGGTAAATAAATTTTCAACTTATTCAGACCTTCCTAAATAATGACGCTCGGTTTTAAGCGGGGAACGTTGCCCCCTTACTATTGTTATCGCAGAAATAATTCGCTACAATGCTGCCCTGCATGGATTAAAAAATGGAAACATCATGGACAAAAATATTGCCGAACTCGAATCCCGCCTGGTAAAAGATTGGGAACAATCCGGCCTGCAAAATATTTCTAATAATGCAACGCACCAAACACCCTATAGCATTATGATGCCGCCGCCCAATGTCACGGGCAGTCTTCATATCGGCCATGCGCTTAATTTTACGCTCCAGGACATTTTGGTGCGGTACCACCGCGCCCAGGGCAAAAATGTGTTGTGGCAACCCGGCACCGATCATGCTGGCATTGCCACCCAAATGGTGGTGGAACGCCAATTAACCGAGCAAGGCACCACCCGCCAAGCCATTGGCCGCGACGAATTTATTAAAAAAACCTGGGCCTGGAAAGAGGAATCCGGCGGCACAATTACCCGCCAATTGCGGCGGCTGGGGGCGACACCGGATTGGTCGCGGGAACGCTTTACCTTTGATGAGGGGCTGTCACGCGCCGTCACCGCCGCCTTTGTTCAGTTATACAATGATAAACTGATTTACCGCGCCAAAAGATTGATCAATTGGGACCCCAAATTTCAAACCGCCGTGTCTGATCTCGAAGTCGTCACCCGCGAAATCAAGGGGCAACTGTGTTATCTTAAGTATCCGATTGAAAATTCCGACGAGTTTATCATCATTGCCACCACCCGGCCGGAAACCATGCTGGCCGATGGCGGGGTGGCGGTGCATCCCGATAACGAACGCTGGCGGCATTTGATCGGCAAATATGTCACTTTGCCGTTGGTCGGGCGACGCATCCCCATCATTGCCGACGAATATGCCGATCCGACCAAAGGTTCCGGCGCGGTAAAAATCACCGCCGCCCATGATTTTAACGATTTTTTGGTGGCGGCACGGCATAATTTACCGATCATTAATCTGTTTACCCCATCGGCGCATATGAATGAAAATGCGCCGGCGGCTTATCGCGGCCTGGATCGCATCGCGGCGCGGAAAAAAGTGCTGGCGGATTTGGAAGCATTGGGCCTGGTCGATAAGATCGAACCCCACACCCACGCCGTGCCGCATGGCGACCGTTCCGGCGAAGTGATCGAACCCTATCTCACCGATCAATGGTTTGTTGATGCCAAGAAATTAGCCGCCCCGGCGATAGCGGCGGTCGATGGCGGCCACACTAAATTCATTCCGGCGCAATGGAAAAATACCTGGGATGAATGGATGCATAATATCCAACCCTGGTGTATCTCGCGGCAAATATGGTGGGGACATCGCATTCCGGCCTGGTACGCGCCGGCGAATGCGCAAAATCCCGACGGGCGGATTTATGTCGCCGCGTCGGAGGCCGAGGCCATGGCTTTGGCCGCCAATCATTATCCGGCGGGCGTGGTATTGCGGCAAGATGATGACGTGTTGGACACCTGGTTTTCATCGGCTTTGTGGCCTTTTTCGACCCTGGGCTGGCCCGACCAAACGCCGGAATTGGCAAGGTTTTACCCGACGAATGTGTTGGTCACCGGCTTTGATATCATATTTTTCTGGGTCGCCCGCATGATGATGATGGGCATATATTTCATGGGACGCGAGCGGCAAGTCGATTTTACCCAAACCGATTTGATCAAGATTAATTACAAGGAAATTGTGCCGTTCAAAGAGGTTTACATTCACGCCCTGGTGCGCGACGCCAAAGGCCAGAAAATGTCGAAATCCAAGGGCAATGTGATTAACCCGTTGGATTTGATCGACGAGTTTGGTGCCGATGCTTTGCGCATGAGTTTGGCATCCTTGGCGGTGCCAGGCCGCGATGTCAAAATTGGCGCCGACCGGGTTGAGCCCTGGCGCAATTTCGCCACCAAAATCCGCAATGTGTCGCGGTTTGGCGAGATGAATTTGTGCAAATATGATGCCGGATTTGATCCGACTGCGGTCACATTGCCGATAAACCAATGGATACTGACTCAATTGGCGGAAGTTGAGGAAAATTTAAAATCTGCTCTGTCCGCATACCGTTTTGATTTGGCGGCGATGGGACTGCGTGCCTTTATGGTCGGGCAATTTTGCGATTGGTATGTCGAATTGGTGAAACCAATTTTATTGGGAGGGGTTGCGGGCGATAAATCCGAAACTCAGGCCTGTTTTGCCTATGTTTTGCGGCAGTCATTGGCGTTATTGCATCCCTTTATGCCCTTTGTGACCGAAGAAATCTGGCATTTTCCGCAATATTCGGATAAATCAGGCAAGTATTTGGCGGCGAATTTATTGGTTGATTCCATATTGCCAAAGGAAAAAAATGTTGCCGAGATTGATAAATTGATCGATATTATTGAAAGAACGCGCGAATTGCGCGGTGTGCAAAAAATTGCCGCCAATGCCGAGATCATTATTGAAATTGATAGTGATCGTTTTGCTCCGTCTGATCTGCAAAAATTCTATGATCATTATCACCAATCCTTGTTCAATTTGACCAAAGCACAGCTTAAAATTGGTTTTTCTAATCGGTCATTTCTGCGTAAAAATTACCAACCTGGTGAATACGCCATAGATTTCATGATCGATTGGAATGGGCATGTCGATGCGGCCAGCCAAAAATCGAATTTAGCTAAGGAATTGATCGGGTTACAGGCGGAACTTGAGAAAATAGGCAAGAAACTTGGTAATGAAGATTTTATCGCCAAGGCCGATCCCGAAGTGGTGGAAGAAAACAAAACCCGCCAGCGCAATTTCAGTGAAAAAATCGCCTTTTACCAGCAACAGATTGAACAGTTGAATCCGTAAGCGTCATTACCCGCCACCGCCAAAGAGCGAAAAAAGGGGGAGCGAAAAAAGGGGGAGCGTCATTACCCGCCGGACGGCAAGCGGGAACCCGCTTGCAGTCCGAGAAGGAATATCCCCTAGGAGTATTAATTCCACAATACTCCTGCGGGTAATGACGCTCTCTTTTTGACGCTCTTGCTTTTAAGTGACGCTCTTACCACCCCTCAATATTTTAATATACTCCGTTTCCAAATGATTTCAGCTTTA
>JASGCR010000297.1 GCA_030054015.1 Candidatus Symbiobacter sp.
ATATTAATAAATTCTCAACATCACCAACCCCCCCTAGCTCCGCTAAGGGCTTCGCGCCTCAAGCGGAGCTTTCCCCCCCTTCTAAAGAAGGGGGGGGGTAAAATTAGACTTAATCAGACTCTCCCTAAGGAACCTCCGAACAAGTCACTTTTTTGCCAAAAGAACGGCGCATTTGCGAGCGGTTGCATCGCAACCGCGAAGCAATCCAGTAACATCCTGAAATGGCTAGATTTTTCTGGATTGCTTCGCGGCTACGCCGCTCGCAAATGCCAGTTTTTTTTGTTTTTGACACTTATTCAGACCTTCTTTAGGAAGGGAAAGCCAAACAATTTTTAGACTTTTTCAGAGCGCAACTCGGCCTGTGCCGCCGCCAGCCGCGCAATCGGTACGCGGTAAGGCGAGCAAGAAACATAATCCAACCCCAGACGATGGCAAAATTCGACCGAGGCCGGATCGCCGCCATGCTCGCCGCAAATGCCAATTTTCAAACCAGGACTCGTCGCCCGCCCGCGGGCGACCGCGATGCCCATTAATTCCCCCACCCCGTGCTGATCGAGGCTGACAAAGGGATCGCGTTCCAACAAGCCGCGACCAACATAGGTGCCAAGGAAACTCGCGGCATCGTCGCGCGACAGACCAAAAGTGGTTTGCGTCAGATCATTGGTGCCAAAACTGAAAAATCCGGCCACGCGCGCAATATTGCCGGCCTGCAAGGCGGCGCGGGGCAATTCGATCATGGTGCCGACGCTATAGGGCAATTCTACCTTTGATTCAGCCATGATTTCGGAGGCGACGCGATCAACCAGGTGTTTCATGACCTCCATCTCGGCCAGGGTGGCAATGAGGGGAATCATGATTTCCGGCGGGGTCGGGTTGGCGCAGTCGCGGCTATGCAAAATCCAGCCCTCAAATATCGCCCGCACCTGCATTTCGTAAATTTCCGGATAGGAAATGCCGAGGCGACAGCCGCGATGCCCCAGCATGGGATTGGCTTCGTGCAACGCCGCCACCCGCGCGGTAATCGCCGCTTCGGACAGGCCGGATGCGGCAGCCACCGCCGCAATTTCCGCCGGTTTTTGCGGCAGAAATTCATGCAGTGGCGGATCGAGCAGGCGGATGGTGACCGGCAATCCGCTCATAATGCGAAACAAATCCGCGAAATCGCCGCGCTGCATGGGCAGTAATTTGGCGAGGGCGCGGCGGCGACCCTCCTCATCATCGGCCAGAATCATTTCCCGCATCGGGGTGATGCGCTCGGCATCGAAAAACATATGCTCGGTGCGGCAGAGGCCGATGCCCTCGGCTCCCAATTGCCGCGCCGTGGTGGCATCCGGCACCGTCTCGGCATTGGCGCGGATTCTAAGGCGGCGGGCGGCATCCGCCCAGCCCATAATCGTCTTAAAATCCTCGGAAAATTCGGGCTGGAGGGTCGGTACTTGCCCCCGGAAAATTTTGCCGCTTGCGCCATCCAAGGTAATGACTTCGCCCGCTTTTAAGATCGCCGTGCCATCTTTGCCCGATGCGGTCAAGGTTTGCGCCGCGTAATCAACCCGGATGCTGCCGGCCCCGGCCACGCAAGGCCGCCCCATCCCCCGCGCTACCACCGCCGCATGGCTGGTCATGCCGCCGCGGGTGGTCAAGATGCCATTGGCGGCGTGCATCCCGTGAATATCTTCGGGGCTGGTCTCAATCCGCACCAAAATGGTGCTTTCACCCAAGGAAGCCAGGCGTTCGGCTTCCTCGGCAGAAAAAGCAATTTTGCCACTGGCAGCCCCTGGCGATGCTGGCAGACCGGTGGCGAGCAATTGCCGCGGCGCGTCGGGATCAAGCCTGGGATGCAAAGATTGCTCTAACGCCGCCGGATCAATGCGGAGAAGTGCCTCGCTTTGGCTGATGCGGCCTTCTTGGGCAAAATCGACCGCGATTTTAAGGGCGGCCTGGTTGGTGCGTTTGGCGTTGCGGGTTTGCAGCAAATAAAGTTTGCCCTGTTGTACCGTAAATTCAATGTCTTGCACGTCGCGGAAATGGTCTTCCAAGCGGTGGCGGGTGGCGGATAATTCGGCAAATAATGCCGGCATGGATTCCTCCATGGCTGGCAGGGTAGAGGCTTGGGCATTTTTGCCCGCGACGGTGATTTGCTGCGGGGTGCGAATGCCGGCCACCACATCCTCGCCCTGGGCATTGACGAGATATTCGCCGTAAAATTGGTTTTCGCCCGTCGAGGGATTGCGGGTAAAGGCCACGCCGGTGGCGCAATCATCCCCCATATTGCCAAACACCATCGCCTGTACCGTCACCGCCGTCCCCCAAGATTCGGGGATATTGTTCAATTTGCGATAGGTCATGGCGCGGGGATTCATCCAGCTTTGGAACACCGCGCCAATCGCACCCCATAATTGCTCGGCGGGGTCGGTGGGAAAGGGTTGGGCCTGGCGGCGTTTGACCTCGGCCAGATAAAGTTTAATCACTTCTTGCCAGTGATCGGCAGTGAGGTCGGTATCGTTATCGAGATTGTATTTATCCTTGAACTGAAAAAGAATTTCCTCGAAATGATGGCCGGAAATATCGAGTACAACATTGGCATACATCTGAATAAACCGGCGATAGGAATCATAGGCAAATCGCGGATCATGGGATAATTTCGCCAAACCCGCCGCGGTTTTGTCATTCATGCCCAGATTCAGCACCGTATCCATCATGCCCGGCATGGATGCCCGCGCCCCCGACCGCACCGACAACAGCAACGGGTTTTGCTCGTCGTTAAATTTGGGGCCGACTTGGGTTGCGATGGCTTTGAGGGCTTCATCGATCTGCGATTTTAATTCCGGAGGATATGAGCGGTGATTTGCATAATAATAATGGCAAACTTCGGTGGTGATGGTGAATCCTGGCGGCACCGGCAGTTTCAGTGCGCTCATTTCGGCGAGATTAGCCCCCTTGCCGCCGAGCAAATCTTTCATGCCGGCGTGACCATCGGTGGCGTTGGGGCCGAAATGATAGACATATTTTGGTTTTTTTCCGGTCATGGTCTGCTGCTCCATAATGAATTTTTAGATAAGTTTTTTTTAAGGGTTAATATTTTTTCGCTTTCGATTTAGGGAAGACAGAATAAGTCGAAAATTTATTTACCCCCCCCTTCTTTAGAAGGGGGGGATAGAAAAGCTTGGCGAGTGCTTACG
>JASGCR010000027.1 GCA_030054015.1 Candidatus Symbiobacter sp.
TACCCGACTCGAAATATCCGTTACACGGATATTTCGGCGGGTAATGACGCTCTTTAGTTAGTGCGGCGAACGCTTTCATCTCAGACAGTGGGCGGAGAGGGGGGAATATGCCGAAGCCGCCATTTTGCGGCCGGGTTTTATGGGGGGGGCTGGTGGGCGGCGTGCTGTTATGGCTTGCTCCCCAGGCCAATGCCAGCGCGACCGAACAAGACTTGCACGTGATCGAGCAAGACCGCCGCCACACCGCCGCCAAAAGTCAGAAATTGCAACAAGAAAATGCCGCCCTGGTCAAGGAAAGATTGGCGTTGCAAGCGCGATTGGTGGCGGCGGGGCGCGGGGCATTGAGCCTGGAGACCACCTTAAACCTCTTGGATGCCGAAATAGTTAAGACCGAGAGCGAACGGCTGCGTCGCATCGCATTGTGGCGGCAAAACCAGGGCCGCATGGCCCTGATGTTGGGGGCGCTGGAACGCATGGCGTTGCGCCCGCCTTCGGCACTGTTGCTGACCAGCCTGATGCCAAAGACGGCACCGGCGGCAACCGCTCCCCCCGCGGGACACCATCTGTTACCTGATTGGCGGGCGAGTACCCAGGCGGCGCATCAAACCGCGCGGATTGGCGTGGTTTTGACCAGCCTGGTACCCCTTATGAATGCGCGCGCCCAACGCTTGCGGCTGGATATGCTCGATCTCCAAGCCTTAGAGGCCAAATTACAAGAGCAAAAAACCGCCCTGGGCGCGGCCAAACAATCGCTCGCGCTTCGCCGCGACGTGATCGCCGATTTGCTGCTGCGTCGCCAAGCCTTAGAAAATTCCAACCGCGCCGAAGCCAAACGATTGGCGGCGCGGCTCGCGTCATTGGCGCAATCTTCGCGCTCGCTGCGTGAATTGGCGGCCAAGATCGAATCCGCCCCGCCCCCGATTGGCGGTTTTTCCCCCCCCAAAAATCAAGCCCCGCTTAACCCAGGCAACGAAACAGGCACCGCACCAGGCAACGAAACAGACACCGCACTAGGCAACGCACCAGACAACGAAAATTCCCCCCGTCTGATTCCGGTGGCCGGTCAGGTGATTCTGAGTTGGGGGCAACTGGATGCTTATGGTCAGGCGGCGCGGGGCCTCACCCTGCAAACGCGGCCGGGGGCGACGGTGATTGCGCCCGCACGCGGGCGGGTTTTATTTGCTGGGCCGTTTCATAATTATGCCGGTGTCTTGATTATTGGCATAAGCCCAGAGTATGTTTGCGTCTTGACGGGCCTGGGGCGCATTGCGGTGCAAACGGGCGAGACGGTCGCGGCGGGTGAAGTGGTTGGTACCATGGATGCGCAAAGGGATTCTCTGTATTTTGAGGTGCGACGGCAGGGAAAACCAATTAACCCCCTGCCCTGGCTTAAACAATCGTGATATACTGTTCCCTGTCGCGGTGAATGGGCGGCATAATGCGACAGGTTTCCGCTTCGATTTTGACTTTCGACCTTGACTGAGGATTTGCCAAAAAATGCCAAAAATCAGAGAATATTTTTTGTCGCTCATGCGCCTGGTGGTCACAATTCCGGCGCAAATCGCCGGGGCGGCGGGGCGGCGGGTCTATCTTTGGGTTGCGGTCGCACTCGCGCTCTCTGGCTTGGTCGTGATGTTGGGGGCGCCGGGTCACCTGGCAGAAAGTTCGGCGGCTGAAAATGCCGCCCAGGGCCGGTCATCGATTGATACCTATAAACAACTGGCGTTGTTTGGCGAGGCTTTTGAACGCGCCCGTGCCAATTATGTCGATCCGGTCGATGACCAAAAATTAATCGAGGCGGCGATTAATGGCATGTTGACCTCGCTCGATCCCCATTCGGTTTATTGGAATGCCAAGGAAGCCAAAGCCCAACAAACCGACCAAAAAGGCGAATTTGGCGGGTTGGGGATTGAAATCTCAATGGAAAATGGTTTGGTCAAAGTCGTGACCCCGATTGATGACACCCCAGCCGCCCGAGCCGGCATAAAATCAGGCGATTTTATTACCCAAATCAACAATGAATCCGTCCAAGGCCTGACCATCAATGAAGCGGTCGAACGGATGCGCGGCAAAGTCGATACCGAAATTAAACTCACGGTGCGGCGCGACGGGCGCGATCCGTTTGACGTGACGCTGCGCCGCGCGATCATCAAAGTCGAGGCGGTGCGGGGGGATTTAATGGGCGATGTGGCCTATTTCCGCATGACCGCCTTTAGCGAACAAACCGAAGCGGGTTTGCTTAAAACTTTTACCAAAATCAAGGAAAAAGCCAAAGCGAGCGGGGTACCTCTTCGCGGCGTGGTGCTGGATTTGCGCAACAATCCGGGCGGCTTGCTCGACCAGGCGATTCGGGTCAGCGATGATTTTCTGGAACAGGGCGAGATTGTCTCCACCCGTGGCCGCAAACCCGAAGACATGACCCGCTTTAACGCCTCGGGGGGCGACATCACCAATCGTTTGCCGATGGTGGTGATCATCAATGCTGGCTCGGCTTCGGCGGCTGAAATTGTTGCTGGGGCTTTGCAAGATAATCACCGCGCCCTGGTGGTCGGTACCAAATCTTTTGGCAAAGGGTCGGTGCAAACCGTGATGCCTCTGGGCGAAAGTGGGGCGATGAAAATCACCACCGCCCGCTATTTTACCCCATCGGGGCGGTCGATCCAGGCGGTGGGGATTGAACCGGATATTTTCGTGCCGGCCGGAAAATTGGACTTGTTTGACGAGGCAGGCGTGATTCACGAGGCGGATATGCGCGGGGCTCTGGCCAATCCCAATCTCACCCCCAATCTCAAAAATTCGGGCGGGAAGCCAAATGCCCCGGACGCAAAATCCGACAAAGACAAAGCGACGACTCCGAACACCCCGGCGGATAAATCTGATAAATCTGATAAATCGGATAAATCTGATAAAACGGATAAAACGGATAAATCGGATAAATCTGCCGCAACCGAGGATTATCAATTGCGCCGCGCCATTGACATCTTGCACGGGGTCATTTGGTATGCTCATCAATCATCGCCTTAAACTTTTACGTATAATGCGTGTTGCGTGACGTTAAACTTGCGTGATAAGTTGTTGCGCTATCTCGAAAAGGATAGGTTCGATTTTAAGGTCACCGCCCGATGAATGCGATGGTTTACAGTAGAATTCACCTAAGTGGGCTGTTGAAATTATTGTGGTGCTGCTTGCTTTTGCTGGTGGTAGGGGTGACTCTTTGGCTTTTTTCAGGGGTGAGCCGCAACAATGCGCGGGTCGCGTTTGAATTCGATATTCCCTTGGATGCGGTGGCCGACGGCAAAGGCGGCGTGGTCACATCGGCGCAATCGCAAGAGGCGATAATCAAGGCGCGGCGCATGGGCGTTGTCCCGCAAGGGTCGGATACGATTATGCGCCCGCATTCCGACCATGATATTGATGCCATCACCAATGCCCCGCGCCGCCCCTGGCAGGCCGGGGTCAATGCGGCAAAAATTTTGCCCAGTTTCATGATCGATAAGGGGGCCTTGCCGCCCGCCCCCGACCCCAAATTGGTGGCGGCCTCGGATTATGGCCCCTTGCCGGTGATCGATGCCGAGGGGCGGAAGCCTCTGGCCGTTTATGCCAAAGCTTTTGACAACAAACCCAAACGCGGACTCGTGACCCTCATCGTCGCCTCCATCGGCAGCAACCGCGAGGTGAGCGAGATGGCGATTGCGCGTTTGCCGGGGCGGATCAGTCTGGCGGTCAATCCTTACGCGCCCGAAGGGGCCATGTGGCTGGCCAAGGCGCGGAGCAATGGTCATGAAACCTTGCTGGCTTTGCCGATGGAACCCAATGATTATCCCAGCAGCGATCCTGGCCCCGCCACCTTATTAACCCAGCTCACCCCCCAAGAAAACCGCCAACGCCTGGAATGGGTGTTGTCGCGCGGTACCGGCTATGTCGGCGTGTTGGCTTGGTCGGGGTTAAAATTCCTCAATTCCGCCAAAGATTTGATCCCGATGTTGCAAATTTTGCACCAGCGCGGCTTGCTTCTGGTCGATAACCAACCCGAAGTGCCGTCACGCGCGGCCCGTATGGCGCGTGACATTGGGGTGCCGCGGGCGATGGTCAATCGGCGCATTTTGGCCGATATGTCCCCGGCTTTAATGGATCGGGCTTTGGCGGATTTGCAGGCCATTGCCGCCGATACCGGCCAAGCGGTCGGGGTATTTGAACAGCCCACCCTGGATCAAATCGCCCGTTTGTCGGATTGGGCGGCGACGTTAAATGAAGACAAAGTCGTGTTGGCCCCGGTGTCGTCCGTGGTGGATTTGCAAGCCGATAAGCCCATTGTCTCAATCGAGACGCTCAGAGCGGCGGCATTCGGCCCATAATCTCGGTCACAAGATCGGGGATAAAAATTGGGGTGGGTAAGGGTAAAAACGGATGGTGTGGTCACATAAAAAACCTTTGCCCGATCCCGCAGTTTATCGGCCTGGCGTGGGGATGATGGTGCTGAACCAGGCGGGTTCTGTGTTGGTGGCACAAAGGCTTGATTCGCCGCAAAATGCCGCCTGGCAAATGCCGCAGGGGGGGATTGATGCAGGCGAGACGCCCCGCCAAGCCGCCCATCGTGAACTCGCCGAAGAAATCGGGGTCGCCCCCCATCTTGTCCAAATTCTGGCCGAATCTCCCGATTGGGATTATTATGATTTGCCGCCCGATTTGGCGCAAAAATTATGGGACGGAAACTATATCGGGCAAAGGCAAAAATGGTTTTGTCTGCGTTTTTTGGGGCAAGACAGCGACATTAATCTTGACCAGCCCCATCCCGAATTTTCGGCCTGGCAATGGGTTGACCGGCAAAAATTACCCGATCTCATTGTCCCATTTAAACGCGATTTGTATCAAAGCCTGGTGACGCGATTTGCCAATCTCTAGCGCAATTGATAGAGTGACCCCACCAAGACTAAGCCTGGCGCATCTAAGCTTGACTTAGACTTAACCTTACTGAACTTAACCTTACTGAACTTAACCTTACTGAACTTAACCTTACAGAATTTAACCGGGAGAATGCGATGTCAGCCACCCACGACCAACATGCCAAACCGCTTTCAGATATTGAGATTGCCCAGGCGGCCAAAATGAAGCCGATCATAGAAATTGCCGATAAAAGATTGGGCATTGCGGCGGAACATCTCTCCCCCTATGGCCATACCAAGGCCAAATTAGGATTGGATTATATCGCCGGTCTGAAAAACCGCCCGAACGGGAAATTGGTATTGGTGACGGCCATCAACCCCACCCCGGCGGGCGAGGGCAAAACCACCACCACGGTCGGACTCGGCGATGCCTTGAACCATATTGGCAAAAAAGCGATGATTTGCCTGCGGGAACCGTCGCTGGGCCCGTGTTTTGGCGTCAAAGGCGGCGCGGCGGGGGGTGGCTATGCCCAGGTGGTGCCGATGGAGGATATTAACCTCCATTTCACCGGCGATTTTCATGCCATTGGCACCGCCAATAATTTGCTCTCGGCTTTGATCGAAAACCACATTTATTGGGGCAATGAATTGGGCATTGACTCAAGGCGGGTGTCGTGGCGACGCGCGATTGACATGAATGACCGTTCCTTGCGCCAGATTGTGTCGTCTTTGGGCGGCGCGTCGAATGGCTATCCGCGCGAAGATGGCTTTGACATTGTCGTCGCGTCTGAAGTCATGGCGATATTCTGTCTCGCCACCGATATGGCGGATTTGCAACGCCGTTTGGGACAGATCATTGTCGGCCAAACCCGCGACAAAAAACCGGTACGCGCATCCGAATTAAAAGCGGCCGGGCCGATGTCGGTGTTGCTGCGCGATGCCTTGGCCCCCAATTTGGTGCAAACCCTGGAAAACAACCCGGCGATGATTCATGGCGGCCCGTTCGCCAATATTGCCCATGGCTGTAATTCGGTCATTGCCACCAAAACCGCGTTAAAATTGGCGGATTACGTGGTGACCGAAGCCGGATTCGGGGCTGATTTAGGGGCCGAGAAATTCATCGATATTAAATGCCGCAAAGCGGGATTGCGCCCCGATTGCGTCGTGATTGTCGCCACCATCCGCGCCTTGAAAATGCACGGCGGCGTGGCCAAGGATGGGCTGAAATCGGAAAATTTGGATGCGTTAAAGGTGGGCTTTGCCAATTTGGAACGCCACATTAAAAACGTGCAAGGGTTTGGCTTGCCGGCGGTGGTGTCGATCAACCGCTTTAGTTCGGACACGCCCGCCGAAATGCAGTTATTGCAAGATTTATGCGCGAAAATGGGAGCGGAATGCGTGCTGGCCGACCATTGGGCGGAGGGCGGCAAGGGCGCGGCGAAATTGGCCGAAACTGTCGCGCGTTTGTGCGAAAAAGGCGCGGCGAATTTCAAATTTCTCTACCCCGATGCCATGCCATTGGCTGAGAAAATCCGC
The DNA here is from genome assembly GCA_030054015.1 of Candidatus Symbiobacter sp. Taxonomy (GTDB): domain Bacteria; phylum Pseudomonadota; class Alphaproteobacteria; order Elsterales; family Elsteraceae; genus JASGCR01. The sequence goes on from JASGCR010000027.1 coordinate 6,420, forward strand.
ACCATTGCGACGAAATTATATGGCGCGGCGGATATATCAATTGACGCCGGGGCCAAGGCGCGGTTGGACGAATTGGAAAAGGCCGGATTCGGCCATTTGCCGGTCTGTATGGCGAAAACGCAATATAGTTTTTCAACCGATCCGAATTTGAAAGGTGCTCCGAGCGGCCATGTCATTCCCGTGCGCGAAGTGCGGTTACTGGCTGGGGCCGAATTTGTCGTGGCGATTTGCGGCGATATTATGACCATGCCCGGCCTGCCCAAAATCCCCTCCGCGAACCACATGGAAGTGACGGTGGATGGACGGATTACTGGACTGTTTTAGGCAGGACATTCATGAGCCGCAAATTGGTGCTTGAATGCTCCATTTTGCGGCTTCATGGCAAATTAATCCTTGAATTAATTTATAATATAATATTTAATACCAATTTATATCGATGTATTTTATGGGGGGTGACGTGCCGTCTGATTTGTTCTAAATATTTAATTAAGATTTTCTTGCCACACCTCATGGTTTGTGATTAAAGTCTCTTGGCTTGAAAAATTAAAGCAGCTACGTAACGTATATAAATTATGATACTTCTTGGCGGAATTAAAAATATGCATATTTTCAGCCTGTTTCAGAGGTTGAGAGAGATGCGCAAATTATTGCGCCGCATTAGAAAATTTTTCTTGATCGATCAATGTAACTCGATTAGAGTTTTATGCAATTTAGTAACATCCACGAATCTGTGCCAGAGGAAAAAGAACGTGACAGCTCAAGACACCCCTTCGCAAAATAAGGCTAAAGCAAAGCCCAATTACCTAACTCCCACGCCTTGTGAGTTAGGCATTTCTGACATTATCAAAATGGCGCAAACCGTTGCCGAAAATTGGGGCTATCACCCGCAGAAGTCGTTCGACAATTTTTTGGAACCTTTAGGGGGGCGTTTGATTGAGCAATCGAACGCAATACCATCCAAATATTGTTATGCGTCAAGTGCGATTGAAGTAAGGGGATTGGAAGATTTTACCATCCATACTCGTGAATTAACCGAAACGAAGAAGCGCCGCTTTGAAATCGCGCACGAATTCGCGCATTATATCCTTCACTATTACTACCCGGTCAAAAAATCGAATAAAATTTTCGATAAATCAATGTGGGCCGCGCGTTGTGTTCCAGAAACGGACGATGAAACCACAGTTGAACAACAAGCGGACATTTTTGCGCAGAGCTTCTTGCTGAATGAGAAATTATTCAGAGAAAAGATGGAGGAATACAGTTATTCCAAACTTAAAATGACCTATTTTTTCAAAATTTCTCGTAGTTCAATCGTCAATTTTGGCAATTATTTGGGCGTGGATGAAACAAAATGGAGGGATTAACCGCAGATAAACCAGCGATCCATAAATATGAAGCAAAAATGCGCTTGTTTATGAGCGTTGACCTTATTGGTGCGACCAAAGCCAAATTTGAGAAAAGCATTCTTCCGCTTAAAGGAGATATATTCCCTGGAGATATCGATCCTGCAGATACAGTGAATACACGCAAGGCATTGCCCGTATGGCACAATTTATTGCTTGAATTTCATTATGAATTTTATGATGCATTGAAATGGTCAATTAATTATACCATAGATAGCATAAAGGATATTAAGCCGCAAATATGGAAACGTTTGGGCGATGAGATTATTTATGTCGTGGAATTAGAGAATTCGACAGATGTAATCTTTGCCATTACGGCTATGCTCATTGCCATAAAGAAATATCGCGGCGATCATAAAATTACGGCTAGTGATTACGACGTTGAAAATGAAGCGAACAAACTGAATGGAAAATTAAATATTAAGTCAACTTTTTGGATGGCGGGATTTCCATTGGTTAATATGGAATCGCCAAAAGAGTTTCCGCCAAGTCTTTCTGAACTACCGCGAATGCCTGATTTAGCTTCGGTTAATCGGTATGCCGTTTCCAAGATTATGAAAGAACAGGAAGAAAAGGAGAATTCATTGGCAAGTATCGTAGATTTTGATTTTATGGGGCCTTCTATGGATACGGGTTTTAGATTGGCCAGTAAATCTGACAGAAACCGTATCGTTATTTCGTTCGAAATAGCCTATTTATTGGCCAAGGTGTTTTCTGATAATAATAATGATTTAGTAAATAAGCTAAACTTTGAAATCATAAATACAAAATTATTTCCAGCAAATAACCCTTTGCTCTTTGGCAATCTATTCTTTGATGGTTGCATTGATCTTAAAGGTGTATTTAAGGGAAAATATAACTATCCTATATTTTACCTTACATCTCCATATGATAGTTTCGTAAAACATCCAAGCGATGTGTTCAGAGTTAATTTATCCGCCGATGAGGTCATTAAAAAATGCGAAGAATTCATGGTCGACATGAATTCAGATATTCTTAAGCCCTATATTCCTGGTGATAAATACTTAAACGATCCCCCAGAACATTACCTTTACTATTTAAAAATCTGGGATGAGCAGTTGTTGCATTCATATAAGGTGCAGTATATTTCATCACACAATAGAAAAATTCCTCCGGACGAACCGCCATCGGATAAGGATTTTAATCCATATTTTCCACCCATATAATCTAATTTGGTCGCGGCGGCTCGCAACAACGCGGGAAGGTGCGACAAAAGCGATAGAAAAACGAAACGCTACCGCCGTGCGGTCGCGGCGGCGGGTGACTTTAATGCCCCACCGCCATCTCACCCCGCCACCGCCATCTCACCCCACCGCCGCCATCTCACCCCGCCACCGCCATCTCACCCCGCCGCAGCCATCTCACCCCCGCATGGATAACGGCGCATAATTGGGGTCAAAAAATTCGGCAATGCTTTTATAGCCGGTTCAAAATACGGCGATGTGGCGATTAAAACCCTGCTTGACATCGATCATGAAACCGACAATTGTTTAGCTGAAATTGTCATTTGGTTAAGTTGTCATGTCCGTGCCGCCCAAAGCCCTTGAAGCCGATCTTGAACTTGAGTTTATTGCCAAGCTCCAGGGGCTTAAATATATTTACCGCGATGACATTAATGATCGATTGGCGTTGGAACAAAATTTTCGCCAACATTTTGAAACGCTGAATCACGTCAATCTCTCAGATGCGGAATTCAACAAACTGCTCATCGCCATTACGTCGGCGGATATTTTTGAAAATTCAAAGCTTTTGCGCACCCCCAATAGTTTTGCGCGTGACGATGGTACGCCCTTACAATATACGTTAATTAATATAAAGGATTGGTGCAAAAACAACTTTGAAGTGATCCACCAATTGCGCGCCAATACAACTTATTCCCATCAAAGATACGATGTCATTTTGTTGATCAATGGCATTCCGGTGGTGCAGGTTGAGTTAAAACGCAATGGGGTACAGCCCCGCGAAGCCATGCGGCAAATCTATGATTATAAAAATACGGCGGGTGCCGGTTACGACAATAGTTTGCTGTGTTTTATTCAGTTATTTATTGTCAGCAATAAAAAGCAAACCTATTATTTTGCCAATAATAACAAGCGTCACTTTAACTTCGCCGCCAAAGAAAAATTTCTGGCCATCTACCAACATGCCGATAAATTAAATAAAAAAATCGATAATTTATTTGATTTTGCCGATCAATTCTTGCCCAAATGCAGTTTGGCCGAGATGATTGGCCGTTATATTGTTTTGATTGAAACCGAGAAAAAACTGGTGCTGATGCGCCCCTATCAAATCTATGCGGTGAAATATATCATCGAGTCGATTAAACAGCAAACCAATAATGGTTATATTTGGCACACCACCGGCAGCGGCAAAACCTTGACTTCGTTCAAAGCCGCCACTTTGTTAAAAGACAATCCCAATATAAAAAAATGCCTGTTTGTAGTGGATCGCAAAGATTTGGACAAACAAACCCGGGATGAATTCAATAAATTCCAAGAAAATTCTGTCGAGGAAAACATCAACACCGATGCCTTGGTGCGCCGGTTGCTTTCCGATGATTATGCGGATAAAGTGATCGTGACCACCATCCAAAAACTGGGGCGGGCTTTGGGTAAAGGCCGGGAATACCGCGACAAATTAAAACCGCTCCGCAGTCAACGCCTGGTTTTTATCTTTGATGAATGTCACCGTTCGCAATTTGGCAAAAACCACGATGCGATCAAAGAATATTTCCCCAAATCACAGATGTTTGGCTTTACCGGCACGCCGATTTTCGCCGAAAATTCCAATCAAGAACAAAGCAAAGGCACCGAATCCGCCGCGAAAACCACAAAGGGACTTTTCCAATGTGAACTCCATCGTTACACCATTACCCACGCGATTGAAGATGGTAATGTTTTGCCGTTTCACGTGACGTATTTCGACGAAATTACCAAAAAATCCAGCCACGAAGCCAAGCGCAAAACCGCGATTGTGCAATCCATTTTGGACAGTCATGACAACAGCACGGCGAGCCGCCAATTTAATGCTTTGTTTGCCACCGCCACCATCAATGATGCGATTGCTTATTATGATTTGTTCAAAACCGAGCAAGCAATCCGCCAACAAGCAAATCCGGAATTTCGCCCGCTTAAAATCGCCTGTGTGTTCTCGCCGCCCGCCATGGACAATCTTGACATCAAACAGATTCAAGAAGATTTGGAGCAGGAAAAACAAGATTATGACTCCGATCCCGATTCCAATCACGATCCGAAAAAGGCGGCATTAGAGGCGATCATCGCCGATTATGCCGCGCGTTATGGCGGCAATTTTGACCTCGCCAATTTTGATCTTTATTACCAAGACATCCAAACCCGTATCAAGAATCAGCAAATTGCCAAAACCGATTTCTCCACCCCGGCCGAGCGCGAAAAATGGGAGAGTCAGAAAATCGACATCACGCTTGTGGTGGATATGTTGCTGACCGGTTTTGATGCGAAATATTTGAACACGCTCTATGTCGATAAAAACCTTAGATATCATGGCTTGATCCAGGCTTTTTCGCGTACCAACCGCGTTTTGAACGGCAGCAAACCTTTTGGCAATATTGTGGTGTTCAGCGACATCCAGGCCGCCCAGGAACGCGCCATCGAATTATTTTCGGGGGTCGAGGGGCAACAAGCCCAAGAAACCTGGATCGTCGAACCGGCCCAGGCCAAAATCGAAAAACTGGCGGCAGCGGTCGAAAACGTCAAGCAATTAATGCGGAAAAACGACTTGGATTTCTCGCCGTCCCAGGTCACGAATCTGCGCGGCAACCGCGCCAAATTGGAATTTATGGAGCATTTCAAACAGGTAAAGCGTTTGGAGCGGCAATTAGAACAATATATCGACCTCTCGCCCGCCCAAAAAGACCAAATCGCCACCATTTTGCCCGCCGAAGAATTATTGGGGTTCAAAGCCGCCTATATGACCACCTTCCACGGCATGAAACCGGAAAAACCGGCGGAGAAACCAACCGATCCGACCGATCTGCCCGATCCGCCGCCGGAATTTGATCCCGAATTTGTGCTGTTTTCAACCGTGGTGATTGATTATGATTACATCATTGATTTAATTGCCAAAATGAATGGCGAGAATGTCCGGACGCGCAAAACCAAGGAACAAATCCTGGAATTGATAAAAAGCGATCCCAAATTCTTGCCCGAAGATTACCCGATTTGGGAAGAATTTATCGGTGGCTTGGCTCCGGGGGTCGAGGTCGAAAAAGCCGATATTCATCGGCAATTTGGCGAATTTAAGGAAAAATTTGTCTGGCGCGAATTTGCCCTGATTGCCAAACAGCATGATTTGGATTATGGACAGTTGAAAATTTGGATCACCGAGATGCAAAAATCGCTTTATTTTGACCAGACCCGGCTTGATGATCTGGTTGCGCCCTTTGGCTTGGGCTGGAAAGCCCGCGCCGCCAAACAGCGCGCGATCATGCGCGACCTTATCCCGTATTTGCGCCGTTTGGTCGAGGATCAGGTGATTAACGGCATCGCGGTTTATGAAGGATAATTTTTAACGTGACCCCCAGGCACAGCAACATCCCCGCAATCCGTTTTCCTGAGTTTTTTTCCGCCCCTGCTTGGGAGACCAAACGGTTGGGGGAGATAACCGAGATCATTAACGAAAAAATTTCTACCTCTGAACTTAAGAAAAAAGTATTTATTAGTACGCAGGATTTATTGCCTAATTTTAATGGCATATCATTAAATTCAATACCGCCAATAAATATTAATGTAAATAAATTTACTAAGGATGATGTGTTGTTTTCAAATATACGACCTTATCTAAAGAAAGTCTGGATTTCGAAATGCGAAGGTGGGGCATCGAATGATGTAATAATTTTTAGAGCCAAAAATAGGATCGACTCTAAATATTTAGCGAATATTTTAATGGGAGATAATTTTTTAAATTATGTAATGAAAGGTGCAAAAGGGGTAAAAATGCCTAGAGGGGATGTCAGCATGATGTTAGGGTTTAATATATCTGTTCCCGCCCTTCCCGAACAACAAAAAATCGCCGAATGTTTGACGTCTTTGGACGAGGTGATCGCGGCGCAGGCTGAAAAACTCGAAGCCTTGCGGCACTATAAAAAGGGCTTGCTGCAATCCCTCTTCCCCGCCGCGGGCGAGTCCATCCCCGCCATCCGTTTTCCTGAGTTTTGTGAATCCCGAACTTGGAAAATAATAACCATAAGTGAAATTTCTGATGGAAAGCTTTCTAGTGGGGTTTTTAATGACCCAACTAAAGTTGGTAATGGATATAAGTTAATAAATGTAATCAATATGTACAATGAAGGAACTATAGAGGATAAGTCTTTATCTTTGATTGATTTGAATATAGAAACATTTAGTAAAAACAGGGTTGAAAAATACGATATATTTTTCACACGCTCGTCTTTGGTAAAAGAAGGTATTGCGCATTCAAATATTTATTTAGGTAATGCGCAAGATATTACGTTTGACGGGCATTTGATTAGATTAAGGCCAAACAAAAAAATTATATTTCCTTTGTTTTTGCATTACGCTTTAAAGACAGGACACTTTAGATCACAATTAATTGCAAAAGGCAAATCAACAACGATGACGACAATTGGTCAGGCCGAAATTGCTTGCACGAATTTTGCACTTCCCACCCTTCCCGAACAACAAAAAATCGCCGAATGTCTGTCTTCAGTTGACGACTTGATTGACCAGGAATCCCAAAAGTTAGAAAACCTTAAAACCCACAAACGCGGCCTGATGCAGGGCCTGTTTCCCCTGGGGGAAGCAACATGAACCCAATCGCATGTGCGAGGGGTGTGCATTGCCCTAAATCGCATTTGATGATGTGGATGGCTCTCCAACAGCATCAATGTGCTATGATTT
>JASGCR010000298.1 GCA_030054015.1 Candidatus Symbiobacter sp.
CTATCCCCCCCTTCTAAAGAAGGGGGGGTAAAGAGATTTTCGACTTAATCAGACCTTCCTAAAGGATAAAACCATGACCCAAACCCTATTTTCCGGCAAAAGTCTGCGGCTAATGGCGGCGGCGATGGTGGTGATTAATGGGTTTTTTCCGGCGGTGTGGATATTGCTCACCTCGCTTAAAACCCAGACGGAATTGGCGCAAAAACCGATCACTTATTGGCCGCATCACTTGACCCTGGCGAATTATGTCCGGGCCTTTAGCGATCAACCGCTGGGGAGCTATTTAATCAACAGCCTGGTGGTGGCGGGGCTATCGACCTTGGTCACGATGGTGATTGCCGCCACCGCCGCCTATGCCATTGCCCGCTTGCGCATCAAATACCGCCAAGTGATTTTGACCCTCATTATCGCCAGTTCGATGTTTCCGTTGGTGACATTGTTGGTGCCGATTTTCCAGATCATGCGCGGGCTGCATTTGCTCAATTCCTATTGGGCCTTGGTGCTGCCTTATACGGTGTTAAGCCTGCCGGTTTGTACCCTGGTGTTGGTCGGGTTTTTCCAATCGATTCCGCCCGATTTGGAAAATGCGGCGATGATTGATGGCTGTTCGCGTTTGGGGGCGTTGTGGCGGGTGGTCATACCCTTGTCGGCACCGGGGATTTTCACCGCCAGTATTCTGGCCTTTGTCAATGCTTGGGACGAGTTTTTGCTGGCATTATCACTTAATTCGGCGCGGGCTTATCGGACGGTGCCAGTGGGGATTACTTTGTATCAGGGCGAGTTTGATTTCCCCTGGCCGGTGATTTCGGCGGCGTTAATCGTCGCCATTGTGCCGATAGCGGTGCTGATTGCGGTGTTTCAAGAGCGGGTGGTGGGCGGCCTGACCCAGGGCGGGCTTAAAGGTTAATATACGGGGACAGATCATGGCTTTACGTTATGGCATTATTGGCTGTGGCAGCATGGGGCGCGAGCATATATTGACCATCCTGTCCCAGGGGACGCAACTGGGCAGCGCGGTGACCGCGATACACGATCCCCACCTGCCGAGCATTGAAGCAAGTTTGGCTTTGTTTGGCGGCGGCATGAGGCCGCCCAAAGTTTTTGCCACGGCGGAAGATTTGATCCAAAGCAAACAGTGTGATGCGGTGGTGGTGGCGACGCCCAATTTCACCCATGCCGATATTTTGCGCCAATTACTGCCCAGCGATTTGCATATCCTGGTTGAAAAACCATTATGCACAACGATTGCCGATTGCCAAGACGTGATCGCGCGGGCGGCGGGGCGGCGGGGCATCGTCTGGGTCGGACAGGAATATCGCTATATGCCGCCGGTGGCCGAGATGATCCGCCAAGCCCAGGCCGGCGAGATCGGCAAATTGCTCCGCGTGTCGATCCGCGAACATCGGGAGCCGTTTTATCCCAAAATCGGCGATTGGAATCGCTTTAATGCCAATACGGGCGGGAGTTTGGTCGAAAAATGCTGTCATTATTTTAATTTAATGGAATTTATTTTGGGCGAGAAGGCCGTCAGCGTCTTCGCCACTGGCGGCCAGCGCGTCAATCATTTGGACGAATCCTATGGCGGCAAAACCCCGGATATTCTCGACAGTGCCTATGTGTTGGTGCAATTTGCGCATGGCCGCGATGCCATGCTTGATCTGTGCATGTTCGCCGAAAATGCGCCCGATAATGAACAAATCATTGTGGTGGGGGATAAAGGGCGGTTGGAATCATTGATCCCGTCATTGACTTTGGCGAAATCACATCGGGCGGATTGGGGGCGGCGTACGGCCTGGGGCAAAGATGCCGGCACCGGCCGCGGCGTCGATATAAGGCGGGTTTGGGACAGCAATATTCGCTATCCGGGACAGCATTTTGGCGCGACCTATATCGAACACCAAAAATTTGCCGCCGCCATTGCCAATCGCTCCCCGCCGGAAGTCACGTTGGTCGAAGGGATGCGGGCAGTGGCGATTGGCCTCGCCGCGCAAAAAAGCATATTTGCAAGTCGGTTGGTGAGATTAGATGAAATATTGGGGGAATGACAATGGTCGCGCTGGACAAAACTTTAGCAACGGGCAAAAATTTGCGCCTCGAATTGCGCCCGGATTTGGGTGGGGCCATTGGCGGGGTGTGGTTGGATAATGTTCCCATCCTGCGCCCGACCCCGATTGATGCCACATCGAGTCGGGAGACGGCTTGTTTTCCCATGATTCCCTATAGCGGGCGGTTGGGATTTTGTCGGTTTAACTGGCGCGGGGTGGATTATACCACGCAGCCAAATTTTGAGGATTCGCCGCATTCTCTGCATGGGGTGGGGTGGCAACGCGCCTGGAGGATGGTTGCGTTGCAACCGCAACAGGCGGTGATGTCTTACACCCACCCTGGCGATAAGGATTGGCCGTTTGCGTTTATTGCGTATCAGGAATTTACCCTTAATGAAAACGGATTGTTGGTGAAATTGGTGGTGCGTAGCCTGGATAAAAGACCGCAACCCATGGGTTTAGGTTTTCACCCCTATTTTTGCCGCGATGATGCGAGCGCGATTTTTACTGGGGTGACAGAGAAATGGGAAACGGATCAGGTTTTGTTGCCGACCCGGGCGGTGCCGCTGGAACGCATCAATGGGTTGGTGGCAAACCTGGATTATGACCATTGTTTTGGCGGCTGGAACGGCGGGGTCACCATTACTCAGAAAGATTTGAGGATTGGCCTGTCATCCGATTTGGGGTATGTCGTGGTCTACACCCCGCCGCAAAAAGATTATTTCTGTGTCGAACCGGTCACTCACCGCACCAACGCCCTGAATAGCCCCGACCCGCTATCCTATGGGGTATGCGAGTTGGACCCTGGCGAAGAATTGACGGCAAATATGTATTTGGAGTTTTCCTAAAGTGCGTCATTACTTGCTTAAAAAGAGAGCGTCATTACCCGCCGCCTTATTCGTGGAACGAATAAGGCGAGTCGGGTAATCTCCCAGGAGTATTATTCCTTAAAACTCCTGGGGGATTACCCAACTCGAAATATCCGTGATCCACGGATATTTCGGCGGGTAATGACGCTCCTTTTTTTCTGACTCTCTTTTTTCTGACGCTCTTTTTGAAGCCCGCTTCTTACCACCCCTCAATATTTTAATATACTCCGTTTCCAAATGATTTCAGCTTTA
>JASGCR010000299.1 GCA_030054015.1 Candidatus Symbiobacter sp.
CCCCTTCCTAAGCAGGAAGGGGGGGTCAGTACGACTTAATCAGACCTTCCCTAAGCAGGAAGAGGGGGCATCAAGGCGAATTTTCAAGGACACAGAGTATACACGCCTTCTCCCCGCCGCAAAAAAAATGCGCCCCCGCTATTGGAAATAAAAAAGTTAAATCCATATACAACACGCAGTCAAATTACGATTTATTTAAGAGCATTCAAATATTTTATACGACTTTTATTGTATAAGACCATTATTGCAAAAGACTATTTAAGGTGATAAATATGTTAGAGTCTATAATTTTGCCCCAATTAATTATAAACATGCAAAATAATTTGAAAAAGTTAAATAATAGCGGCAAATTTTATCGCGGATTATTGAGCGGGTCGGCCTTGGGGATGCTGGTGACGGCAGGCTTGGTCGGCCCCGGCATGATTAGCCCGTCCGCGCTTGCGGCACCGACCGGCGGGATGGTGCGCGAGGGCAGCGGGGACATCACCATAGCGGGCAATATCACGACCATTGCCCAAACCACGCCGCGGGCCGTGATAAATTGGCAAAAATTTGATGTTTTAAGCCACGAGACGGTGCGATTCCAGGTGCCGGAGGGCGGCGCAACCCTTAATCAAATCAAAGCGGCGGTGGCTCCCAGCCATATTTTGGGTACCGTCACGTCAAATGGCGTACTTTATTTCGTCAATCAAAATGGCTTTGTGTTTGGCCCGAATTCGAGCGTGACGGCTAAAAATTTGCTGGTGACCACGCAAAATCTCGATAGCGGCCAATTTATCGCCAATCCCACCGATGCGCGTCAGCAATTTATCGCGGCAGATGTTGCGCCAGCCAAAATTATCCTCCAGGGCAAGGTCACGGTGGCGGATCACGGTTTTGCGGTGTTTTTTGGCCCCAATATCCAAACCAGCGAGACTTCTGTGATTACGGCTAATTATGGCTCGGTGGTCTTGGCGGCAGGTAAGGTTGATAATTTTGCCAAAGACCAAAATGGCTTTGCCGTTTTCAAATATGGCCGCAACAGCCAGGGCCAATCCATCCAAAATGATGGCATCATTCGCGCCGCGGCGGGACGGGTGACATTGGCGGTGGCGGCAGCGGAGTCTTCATACCAGGGCTTGGTTGAAAATAATGGCAGCCTGGACACGCGTAATGGCGAAGATACTGGCGGCATAATTGCTCTGGTCGCCCAAAATGGGGTGGTACGATTAAATCAGGGCCTGGTGATGCCCGGCAAAAATGGCAGCGTGATCTATCGCCAAGACAAACCGGACGAGGATATTATTGTCGATGACACTTTCCTCAATAAATTACATTACGAATCTGGCGTTAATTTGGATCTGTCGTCGGGTTATGGCTTGATGGTGCAATCCGGTTTGCCGGCGGCGCGGGACAGTTTTCTCACCCTTCATGCCAGGGTAGGGCTGGTGGTTAGGGCGGGTTTGACTCTGGCGGGACTCGCGGCGTCATCGCTTTTTTTCACCACCGATCATCCCATCACGGTGGGGGCGGGCGGCTTAAAAATCATCAGCACGGGCGAAAATTGGAGCTATAAAGGCCAGAATTCGGCTGGGATTACGGTTAATATCGGCTCCGATCCGGCGGCAATCGCCCTGCTTGCGCAAAATGGCGGCGATATGAGTTTTATCGCCCAAAATGGCGGGCGGATTTTTATCAATAATAGCATTTCTGGTCATAATGTCACGGCAAGCGGCAACGGAATCCGAATTAATGGGACGGTGACTGGCAATGACATTGCGCTTAAGGCGGAAAATACCGGCAATATTTGGCTGCAAGGTGCGATCACCGCCCGCAATCTCGATGTCGTGGCGGCGGGCGGGGCGGTTGATTTTCTGGGGAAAATTTACCTGTTTAATCCCGATGGCACCGGCGGCAATCTGAACGCCCAGGTGAAATCACAGCCCCGGTCAATTGAATTTCACCAGGCTGTCTTGGCGACCAATTTGCGGGTGGCGAATGCGCAAGGCAACATCGCTTTCGATCAGGCCATCCTAAGTGACGATGGCTCAAAATTGCCCGCTAAAATCCAGGTGGCGGGCAAGGGGGCCACAAGTTTCGCCACCGATGTCGGGGTGCGGCCAGGCGGCGTGTTTGAGATTGAGGCTGGTCGGTTATATTACCGCAATATTAATGCCAACCAGTCCCATATTTCGATTATACTGACCGATCCCAGTAATAACGCCAGTTATAACAAAGGTGAAGCGGGCAAAAATGCACCGAATAATAACGAGAATACCGCCGCGACTGCTTGCGCGGGTAATACCAATTGCCGCGGCCAGACATCGTTGGAATTGGATGAGCATATAAAATTTGATCACGCCCCCGCGGCCTATTTTGAGGCCCCTGGTCGGATCGATGTCTATGCCCACGTCACCGCCCATGATTTTACCCTGGTGAGCCAGCATAATCGCTTTTTGGGCCGGTCCAAGATTGAGGTGGGAGAGGGCGGCAATATCAACCTAACCGAATATGAAAACAGCGATTTCACCGCGAATATGTTAGAGCATTTTGGCGGGCCAGGCTTTAATGGCGCCAATCTAAGCCTTTCCAGTTTCGCCGATTTGCGCATTCTGGCTCCCCTAACGGTCGCTCATGACCGCAACGTCGTACTGGCCGGTCGCACCATCAATTTTATTGCCGATGTCACCGTCTTAGGCGGCAAGGCCACGCTGATCTTTAACCGCCAAGCCGGTGGGTTGGGCGAGCGGCCTGCACGCTACCTTGCTATCAATACGACCCCGATTGAGGTCATTTTTGACCAAACCATCAATCATCGCCTGAAATTTATCGGCGATGCCAAGCTTGAGGTGCAATCCTATGGCAATCTGACGCTCCGGGGCGATAAGTTTAACTTTGCCCAGGCCGATTTTATCGTCAACGATAAACATATTCTCAGTATCGCCGCCCCCATCGCGGTGAGTCAGCATCTTGGTCTATCATCCGATGGGGAAATTTACATCAACCAGCCCGTGACCGCCGCCGGAGGATTTGAACAGATAAAGATTGTGACCCCCGACCCTCATAAATATTTGCATTATGGCGTTTATGGTTGGGTGGGAAGGTCTGAGTAAGTCGTACTGACCCCCCCTTCCTGCTTAGGAAGGGGGGGATAGAAAAGCCAGAATTTTTGTC
>JASGCR010000300.1 GCA_030054015.1 Candidatus Symbiobacter sp.
AAGCAGGAAGGGGGGGTCATAAGCGTTTCTCGACTTATTCAGACCTTCCCTAAGCTGGAAGGGGGGCATAAAGGTGAATTTTCAAGGACACCGGGTATAATTTATTCGTTTATAGCCTCTTGGTTGTTTTGTTCGATGCGCCATATTATCTAAGCCGACAAATGTACGCCATACCCGATTTTGCCAAAATACATAAATTTTGCAATTATTAGAGGAATTATTATGTCAAGAGAAATATTTATTCAAACCGATGATGATGATTCTATAATTAAACTTAAAATCCAACCGCGTTATCCGTTAGCGCGGAATTTGTGGGCGGGGGCGGCTCTGGCGGCGTTGCTGCATCTGACGCTGGGCCGGGACCCGGCCGCGGCGACACCCACCGGCGGCAAGGTTGTGCAAGGGGCGGCGACGATCTTAGCCGTCGGCGATTCGCGTAATTTTAGCACGACCATCACCCAAACCACGCCGCGAGCCGTGATTAATTGGGCCGGATTTGATGTCGGCACCCGCGAAGATGTTACCTTTAACCTGCCGGCAAAGGCGGCGACCCTCAATATCATCCAGGGCGGCCAAAGCAAAATTTCCGGCCAGGTCAAATCAAATGGCACGCTTTATTTCGTCAATCAAAATGGTTTTGTGTTTGGCCCGCAATCGAGCCTCACCGCGCAAAATTTGGTGATTTCATCGCAAATGATCGATGCGGGTGGCTTTATCGCCAATCGCAATCAGCCGGTTCAGAAATTCGAGGCACTGGTCAATCCCGCCGCGATGATTAGCCTTAAGGGTGCCATCGAAATCCAAGATCGCGGCGTGGTGGCGGTCTTTGCCCCGCATATCGAGGTGGCGGAAACAGCCCTGATTTTGGTGCGGCAGGGGACGATTCTGCTGGCGGGTGGGGCGGTGACCAAGCTTGATTGCGCTGGCGATGGCGTGATCCATTTTGACCAGAGCGAGAGGGCAGAGGCCATTACGGTGAAAAATAACGGCACCCTCACGGCCAATGGCGGCCGGGTGGTGTTGACGGCCAAAGGCGGCAAAAATAGGCTTAATGCCAGGGTGGAAAATAATGGCGCGTTGGATACGAGCCTCGTTACGCCATCGGGCCTGGGTTCCGTTGCATCGGGTTTGGGGGAGGCGGCAGCCATTACGATTACGGTCGAAAACGGCACCGCGTCGCTGGGGCGGGCGGGCAATGTCAATGTCGGGGAGGGCGGGACATTTACCTACCACCAAAATAATCCCCATGACGATATTGTGGTGGACAAAGATTTTTTGCATCAGATTAATTACTTGCCCAGTCTTGATTTAGATTTGGGATCGGGCCGCCAGGTCATGACCACTACACCGATCTTGGGGGATAGTAATCGTCACATTAATATTCAGGCGACCGGCGGTATTATTCTGACCGCCGCGATCAATATTGGCGGGCTAAACCTTAATGCGGGCTATGTGCAAATTTATCATCATGTGACGGTGGACAAAGGCGGGCTTAACATCACCTCAAACGGCCTGGCACCGGGCAGCCAGGCCGGAATCATGCTGAAAACCGTTAAAGTCGCGGGCGAGTTGCCCTATAACGCAACCAATGGCGGCAATATGATCTTTACGGCTTATAATGGCGGGCAGATTTATGTCGGCAATCCCATCGCCGCCAATAATATTGTTATGACCAGTCATGGCGGCGGCATCGGGCTTTATGACCGCGTCACGGCAAGTAATACATCCGGAAAAAACAGTTATGTCACGTTAATCCAATATAATCGCGGCGATATTTGGGTGGATGCAAGCATTAATACCAATAATCTGACGCTTTCTGCCGATAATGGTTCGATTAATGTGGTGGGCAAAGTCACGGCCAGCAATCCCGATATTAACCTTGGAAGTAATGGCAATATCACCGTGGCGGTAAAAACCGGTATTCGTGACATAGAATTTCATGAGGATGTCATTGCCACCAAGCTTTCCTTTCATGCTGATCGTGGCAGCATAAAATTCGATAAAAACATCATCAGCGAAGATGCCAGTCATTTACCGCAAGAATTGGTCATGCACAGCCAGGGCGATCTTGGGTTGGCGAATGTCGGTGTCCGGCCCGGCGGTGTCTTTGACCTATCGGCGCGTCGGATTGGTTTTACCAGCATCATGGCCGATAACGCCAAACGCGTTTCTTATTCTTACAGCCAAGCGGAAAAATATGGTTCGACATCGGATAAATATGTCTGGCTTGGCTTAAACGAATATTTCAGTTTTGCCCATGCCGATACGGTCTATATTCATGCGCCAGAGGATTTATATCATCCCGGCCGAATATTTATTTACGTTCCCTTGACCGCCAAGCATTTAACCTTGGAGGCCGAAGAAATTGATTTTTTCTATGCCGGTGCGATTTATGGTCAACCGGGCGGGTCGGTCGCGCTTGAACAATTGCGGGCGGCGAAAGACAGCAGCGATTATGGGCAAAACCGTACTTTATTTGACGATAACCTTTTATCCCATATCCGCGACAAGCAAAATATTGATCTTACTCTGAAAAGTCCGGGGAAATTTATTTTATCCAGCCCCCTTACGGTCGAAGCGGGTAAAAACCTTACGCTCGAAGGGGCGACCATCCGTTTATGGGAGAAAATTGCCATGAATGGCGGTATATTGACGCTTAATTATACCAAAACGGGGAGAAACCATAGCTCCAGCACTATCCCCAATTTTGATCAGGCCATGTTTGACCAGATAAAGTTTAATGGCGCGGTCAATCTTGCCGTGACCTCGCGCAGCAATTTGCTGGTCTCGGCACATATGCCCAACCTAAACTGGGCCGAATTTGGCATTTATAACGCGTCCACCCTGACCATCAACACCCCTCTCACCGCCCACCAGCATCTCAAATTTTGGAGCCAAGCGCGTTCGGGTTTCATTAACATTTTGCAACCGGTTGCCACGGATAAGGGCGCGCCACCGGTGATCTATGAAACTTTTAACAATGCCGAGGATTTGTTTATTGGCAAAGCCAAGAATGATTTGCGGTAGGTTTTTTTTAGGGAAAGTCAGGACAAGCCGAATAT
This sequence comes from Candidatus Symbiobacter sp., assembly GCA_030054015.1. GTDB lineage: Bacteria > Pseudomonadota > Alphaproteobacteria > Elsterales > Elsteraceae > JASGCR01. Next base: position 3,063 of record JASGCR010000300.1, read on the forward strand.
TTATTTACCCCCCCTTCTTTAGGAAGGTCTGAATAAGTCGAGAAAATCTCTGACCCCCCCTTCCTGATTAGGAAGGGGGGG
>JASGCR010000301.1 GCA_030054015.1 Candidatus Symbiobacter sp.
TCGCCAAGCTTTTCTATCCCCCCCTTCTAAAGAAGGGGGGGTAAATAGATTTTCGCCTTATTCAGACTTTCCTAAAGAAGGGGGGGGTAAACAAATTTTCGCCTTATTCAGACTTTCCCTAAGCAGGAAGGGGGGGCATAAAGCGGAAATCATTTGGAAACAGAGTATACAATATGACGCGGTTACGGCATTTATGTGCGCAATCGGGGGATGGCTCAATAATTCCTGCCGTTGAGAAGCGTGAAGCATCTAGACTTTGTCGGGTTAAACGATTATGAAATGACCGTCATTATTATCAACTTTATCCCGCACGGGGTTTGGTACGCTCTTTTCCCGCTCACGTCAGGCCGGCCTGGCCGCCATGACGACCTGCTTAAAAGGAAAAAATCTTGTTTAATCGGCTGAAAATCGAGACTTCGCCCCAAAAAGCCCCGCCGCCGCGTGCGCCGGGCCCGATGCGCGATTTTATCGATATGGTTAAAACGGTGTTCTATGCCTTGATCATCGTCTTTTTTGTCCGCGGTTTCGGGTTCGAGGCTTTTAACATCCCCTCCGGTTCAATGATCCCGTCTTTGTTGATTGGGGATTTCTTGTTTGTCTCGAAATATAGCTATGGGTACAGCCGATATTCGGTGCCGATGCTGAACCTGATTTTGCCGCATGAGGGCCGCCAAGCCACCGGCAACGAGATCGCCGCCAATGATCCCGCCGCCGCCGCCGCGGCTAAAAACGGCGACGGGCGTTGGCTTTCCGCCTTGCCCGCCCGCGGTGACATTATCGTGTTCAAATGGCCGGGCGATAATGACACGGATTACATCAAACGGGTGATCGCCCTGCCAGGGGATAAGATTGAGGTGCGCGACGGGTCGGTGTGGTTAAATGGCAAGGCCTTGCCGCGGCAACCGGTGCCTGGCCTCGATGGGCGGCTGATTGACCCGACATCGGGCCGCTTTGCTGAGCGGTTCATCGAAACCTTGCCTTCCGGGCGTCAATTTGTCATTCAAAAATTTGGCGGCAACCAAGCCAATGACAATTTCCCCGAACAATGTCCCGACCAAGCCCAACATTGCCCCGTGACCGTGCCGCCGCATCACCTTTTTGTCATGGGCGATAATCGGGATAATTCAGCCGATAGTCGGGTGCCAGCCGCCCTGGGTGGGGCCGGTTTTGTGCCGGTGGAAAATATTGTCGGCAAGGCGCAGATATTATTTTTCTCGCTGGATGAAAAATCAAGCTGGTGGGAGATTTGGAAATGGCCGTTCGCCGTACGCTGGTCGCGCCTGATGAATTGGATTCGCTGAACCAATTGCAAAAATTATTGGGGTATCCTTTTCGGGACCTGGCGTTGTTGCGCCAGGCTTTGTGCCATAAAAGCGCAGAGTTTAAGCCCCCATCCAAGATTTCCGCCCATAATGAACGCTTGGAATTTTTGGGGGATCGGGTCTTGGGATTGGTGATTGCCGAGACGTTGTTTCACCGCGCCCCGGCCGAAAATGAGGGAAAATTGGCGCGCCGCCTGACCACCCTGGTCAATCAGGCGGTGCTGGCCGAAATTGCCCGTGACCTGGCTTTGCCCAATTTTTTGGTGGTGGGCAAAGCCGCCCAGGGCGACCAGGTGACTCTACGCGATGGCCCCTTGTCTGATGCGTTAGAAGCCATTATCGGGGCGATTTGGTTGGATGGGGGGCTGGTGGCGGCCAAAAAATTTATCACCACCCATTGGCACAATTATTTGGACGAGAAAACCAGCGACCGCCGTGATGCCAAAACCCAACTGCAGGAATGGGCGATGGCGCGGGGGCTGGCTTTGCCGCATTATGCCGAGCATAAGCGCATCGGCCCCGATCACGCGCCGCAATTTGTCGTGGCGGCCAGTTTGCCTGGTTTTGACCCGGTCTTGGGGCAGGGCAGCAATAAAAAACGCGCCGAAAAAGCGGCGGCTGAGGCTTTATATCGCCAGGTCAGTCTCAAGAAATCAAACCAACCCTTAAATGAATGAAACATAACTTTACCATGAATGATTCGCTTCGGTTAAATTCACATGTTGGCTATATCGCTTTGATCGGTCGCCCGAATGCGGGCAAATCGACTTTGCTTAACCAATTGATCGGCCAGAAAATTTCAATTGTCAGCCCCAAAGTGCAAACCACCCGCAACCGCATTTTGGGCCTGGTCATGGCGCGGCAAGAAACCGCCCAAATTATCTTCATCGACACGCCAGGTATTTTCGACACCGCCAAAAAACCGATGGAGCGGCAAATGGTCGACCAAGCCCGCCAAGGCGCCATCGACGCCGATTTTGTCTTGTTGGTGTTGGATGCCACCCGCCAATTTGGTCGCCACGGCAATAAAAATGCGCCTTGCCAATTGGCCGAGGGGGATCGCCGTTTGATCGAACAATTATTGACCCATAAATCCGGCAAAATCATGGTGGCGATCAATAAAATCGATGCGGTTCCCCCGGCGCGATTATTGCCGTTATTGGCGGAGTTAAAACAATTGCTCTCGCCCTTGGAAATCTATCTCGTCTCGGCCCAAAGCGGCGAAAATGTGTCCGCCATGCGCGAAAGCCTGGCCGGTTATTTGCCGGCGGGAGAATTTTTATATCCGCCCGACCAATTGGCCGACATCCCCATGCGGTTCTTAGCGGCAGAATTCACGCGCGAGCAATGTTTTTTGCATCTTTATGACGAATTGCCCTATTCCTTGATGGTCGAAACCGAGTCGTGGGAAGAATTTCGCAATGGCGATTTGCGGTTAAAGCAGCAAATCACGGTCGAACGCCCGGGTCAACGCGCCATCTTGCTCGGACATCAGGGGCAAATGATCAAGCGCATCGGCCAAGCCGCGCGTCTGGCCATGGCGGCGGAATTTGACCGCACGGTGCATTTATCGCTGCATGTGCGGGTGCGGGCGCATGGCGTTATCTTGAATGATCCGGTGGGTTGAGATGAACAAAAAAGAGAGCGTCCAAAAAGAGAGCGCAAAGAAGAGAGCGTCAAAAGGAAGAGCGTCATTACCCACCAGACTGCAAGCGGGTATCCGCTTGCAGTCTGAGTTGGGTAATCCCCCAGGAGTATTATTCCCCAATACTCCTGGGGGATTACCCGACAGATTTATGCCGCTGCGCGGCAAAAATCTG
>JASGCR010000302.1 GCA_030054015.1 Candidatus Symbiobacter sp.
GCTTCGCCCTAAGCGTCGCTATCCCCCCCTTCTAAAGAAGGGGGGGTAAAACTAGGCTTCTTCAGAGGTTCCCCTAAGCATGAAGGGGGGCATAAAGCGGAATTCATTGGGAAACAGAGTATATCTTATCCATTGTCATCCAATTAAACGGAGGTTTCTATGTCTGTTTCTGATTATCTGACGTCGCCTGGTCTGAATGGTACGATTAGCGGCATTAACATTGCCGAAAATTGCTCGCCCGCCGGATTAAACGACGCGATTCGCCAGCTTATGGCCGATATTCGCCAATATGCCAATAACGTGGCCTGGTTTGCCTTTGGCACCGGGTCGGGTGCGGGCAACACCATTTTTACCCGCCTGGATGCCACGCGGGTGCAATTTTCGGGGAATAATATGGCGGCCTATTATTACCCAGGCCGCCGCGTACGTGCCAATTTGACCACCGGCGCAACCATTACCGGCACGATTACCGGGTTTAGCTATTCCGGCAGCAATAACATCATTACGGTGAATTGGGATGTGACTGATGCCAACAACAATATTGCCTTCCTGGAATTGGGGATGGATTCGTCGAGTTTGGGCTTCGCCGAACCGACCGCATCCTATCAAGCCGCGACCAAGAATTACGTCGATAAAATGACCGCGATGGTGATACCCGCCGGTAGCGTTTACTACCTGGCCTCGACCATCGTTCCCTCTGGCTTTTTGCGCGCCGATGGCGCGTATATTTCACGCAGCAACTATGCCAGGCTATTTGCCGCGATTGGGACCAATTTTGGTGTGGGCGATGGGTATTCGACTTTTGCGCTGCCGGATTTGCGCGGGGAATTTATTCGCGGTCATGATAATGGGCGCGGCGTGGATTCTGGTCGTAACCTGGGCGATTGGCAAGCGGATATGACGGGCCCGCATGGTCACTATGTAACCCTTGGGGTGCTGCAAGGGATGGATGCCGCCAATCTTGGGAGCTTGGGGAGTGACAATGGCCGTGGTACGCCACATCTAGCGGGTTATGCGGCAAATGCGAATACCAGACTGACGGGTTATAAGCATCTTGGTTTTCGCAGCAGTAACTCAGCCGACGGTAAAGGCTCGATCTGGCCGAATGATGGCACCGAAAGCCGCCCGCGCAATGTCGCCCTAACCCCGATCATTAAATTCTAATCTGGCGGGCAAACCCATCGGGCAAACCCATCGGGCAAACCCGTCGGGTGTACGCGGCGATACCGTTCTTTTTTAGGCGTGGCGGCAGGTTGTCGCCCGCCTTTTTTTGTGAGTCAAGATCATGACATTTGATGCTTTTTGGGACATGATGCGTTGGCTGCTTTTGCCGGGCATCGGTGTCCTGGCCTGGTGGATCAACGCCAATCGCGCCGAGATCGACCGCCATTTGCAAAGATTGGAGATTGTCCAGCGCGAAGCCATGACCCGGCTGGAAGCCAAAACCAACCAAGAATGGCAGATGCTGAGCCGCCAACATGCCAGTTTCCAATTGGACGTGGTGAGCAATTACGCCCGCACCGAACAAATGGAACGCGCCCTGGATCGTATCAGCGATGCCCTCGCCAAAATCGACCAGAAAATCGAGTCTTTGCGCAGTGAAAGGGGCGGATCATGACAGTTGCATCGGCCCGGTCGCCCCAAATCCATCGGGATTTGCACGCCATTTGTTTGATCGCCATTGTGCGTCAATTGGCTCTGGTTTTGCTGCAGGATGGCCCAGCCGGACGGGCTGTCACCCTCAACCAAATCGTTCATTTTTGGACGAAGTTTCGGCAATGTCCTGGTCAAGCGAACACTTTGCTCCAAATCTTGCGCGGGCGGATGGGGGTGGAGTCTGACCAGAAATTATCACTGTCCGAACCGGCCTATCTGTTTGGCTGTGTGCAGGGGATTTTAAGCTTTGAATATGGGTTTAGCGTTTTCCCGCTCGATGTGGTCGGCGAGGGGGTTAAACGCGCCCATCAAACTTGGCAAGAATCACGCGATGCGGCGCGTATGGCGCGGATTGCCCGCCATAAATTGGCAAAATTATCCGCCGAGACGGCAAATTTTCCCGCGTGCGCTCATCCCCCATCGTGCGCTCATCCTCCATTGATGCAGGATGCCAAGACGGTAATGGCGGCGAAAATCTTCGCGGCGAAGAGTCTTAACCCTATGGCTTTGGCGACAGGAGAAAATTCATGAGTTTTGACTGGAAATCAATTGTTGGCACGGTTGCGCCGGGCATTGCCACGGCGTTAGGTGGCCCATTAGCGGGCATGGCGGTCAAGGCTTTGTCCTCCGCCCTGTTGGGCAAGTCTGACGGCACCGAGGCTGAAGTGGCGCAGGCCGTCGCCGCCGGTGGCCCTGAGATGTTGATAAAATTCAAACAAATCGAGGCCGAATTTCAACAGCACATGGCCGATGTCGGGGTCGATTTGGAAAAAATCGCAGCCCGTGATCGCAGCGATGCCCGCGCCCGTGAAATCGCGGTCAAGGATAAAACGCCGCATATTTTGGCCTATGCTGTGACGGTCGGGTTTTTTGCCATGTTGTTGGTGATGAGCTTTGTTGACATCTCGGTCAATAACCGCGATTTGTTGAATATAATGTTGGGGGCTTTGGGCGCGGCCTGGGCCAGCATCATGTCGTATTTCTTTGGTTCGTCGGCGGGTTCGGCGCATAAAAACGCACTCATCGGGCAGGTTTTGGCGGCAAAATAGGGGGGAGGCTGCAAAAGGAAAGTCTGAATAAGTCCCGAAAACAAAAGAAATGGCATTTGCGAGCGGGCGTTTACGCCCGCGAAGCAATCCAGTAACATCTTGAAATTGCTAGATTTTTCTGGATTGCTTCGCGGGTCGCCGCGTTGTTAAAGCGGCGACAACATAAAGTTGCCGCCGCTTTAATAACGCGGCGGCTGCCGCTCGCAAATGCGCGTCTCTTTTGGTAAATGAGATGCTTATTCAGACCTTCCTTAAGGTAAGTCAGAATAAGTCGTACTGACCCCCCCTTCCTGCTTAGGAAGGGGGGGAAAGCGACGCTTAGGGCGAAGCCCTTAGCGGAGCTAGGGGGGGTTGGTGATTGCGAAAATCTAATTAGAATCAATGCGTTACACCAACCCCCCCAAGAAAAGCTAAGAAT
>JASGCR010000303.1 GCA_030054015.1 Candidatus Symbiobacter sp.
GCGGCATTTTAATAATGTCGCCGCTTTCACTTACGCGGCGACGCTCAGAATGACAATCCGACTACTTGTTCAGACCGTCCTTAAGAAGACTCCGAACAAGTGCGGCATGAAACCCCTATTTATCCGCAATAACCGCCTGCTTCTGCGTACCCAGCCCGTCAATCCCCAATTCGACGAGATCGCCCGGTTTCAAATATTGCGGGGGCTTCATGCCCATGCCGACGCCGGGCGGCGTGCCGGTCGAAATCACGTCGCCAGGGTGCAAAGACATAAACTGGCTGATATAGGACACCAGGATTTTGACACCATAAACCATCGTCTTGGTGGTGCCTTTTTGCCGCGATTGGCCGTTGACGGTGAGCCACATTTTCAAATTTTGCGGGTCGGCGATTTCGTCTTTGGTGACCAACCAGGGGCCGATGGGGCCAAAATGGTCGCCGGATTTGCCTTTGGTCCATTGGCCTTGGCGTTTGGTTTGGAAATCACGTTCGGACACGTCATTGATCAAGCAATAACCGGCGATGTAATCTTCGGCTTCTTCCTCGGTCACATATTTGGCTTTTTTGCCGATCACCACGCCGAGTTCGACTTCCCAATCGGTGGCATAGCTGTTGCGCGGGATAATAATGGCATCATTGGGGCCACACACGGCCGAGGTGGCCTTCATAAACAAGATGGGTTCCGACGGCACTGGTGCGCCCGTCTCGGCCGCATGATCAGAGAAATTAAGCCCGATGCAGATGAATTTACCAATGCCACCGACGCAAGGGCCGATCCGCACCCCGTCAGGTGCCAAAGGCAGGCTGGCCGCATCAACCGCACGGAGGCGCGAGAGATCACTGAGGAGGGCAGGGTTAATATCCGGCACAATTCCGGACAAGTCACGAATTTTGCCCTGGGCATCCAAAATGCCAGGTTTTTCGCTCCCACATTCGCCAAATCTGACCAATTTCATTATTTTACTCCCATAAAGTGGTGGTTCGGGTTCGGGTTTGACCTTAGGTCAAATTAAAAAAGCAGCCATCAACAAACTCCCCCATCATGATACGAAACCGTTTATGGCTCAAGTGGCAAATGACGCTTATCTCTCCTTAACCTCGCAAATTATTGAGGCATCCCGCAGAAACGCGTCAGCGACGGTAAAAAAAAATTACTTTGGTCGCTGAGGTACATAGCTTTATCGGCGAATAATGTGTTAGGTAACCGTGAGTCTTTATTAAGCGTGAGCGAGCCATAAAACCAATGTCTGATTTTATTACATCCTCGATCTTTAGCGAAATCTCGGTCTTGCTGGTCTTGGCCGCCGTTATCGGGTTGGTTGGGATTAAATTTCGCCAACCTTTGATTGTGAGCTTTATCATCGTCGGCTTTATCTGTGGGCCGCAAATGTTGGGCATTGTCCAATCCCATGAACAGATTAATCTCTTTTCCGAATTGGGCATCGCGGTACTGTTATTCTTGGTCGGCATCCGCCTGGACGTGCAATTGGTGCGCGAGGTGGGGGGCATTGCTTTGATGGCCGGGCTGGGGCAATTATTTTTCACCACTTTGCTTGGGGGCTTATTGGCCTGGCTGTTGGGTTTCCCTTTGGCGGCCAGTTGCTATATTGGCTTTGCCCTGGCCCTGTCCAGCACGATTATTATCGTGAAAATGTTGTCGGACAAACATGAAATCGATTCGCTGCACGGCCAGGTCGCATTGGGCATTTTATTGGTGCAAGATTTGGCGGTGATTTTGGTCATGATCATGATTTCGGCGGTCGGCCTGGGCAATGCCACCATCGGCAGCGATTCGCATGATTTGTTAAAGATGGGCGGGGCGAGTTTATTGTTCCTGGCCGCGATTATTTTATTTATGCGTTTTGGGGCCGCGAAATTGACCGAAAATTTCGCCGCCTCGCCCGATTTGCTCAATATTTTTGCGATTGCCTTGGCGGCCTTGTGCGCGGTGATTGCCGAAATGATTGGCCTGGGCAAAGAATTGGGCGGGCTGTTGGCGGGGGTTGCCCTCGCCCACACGCCCTATCGTGAGGCGATAACGGCCAGGCTTGGGCCGTTGCGGGATTTTCTGTTGTTGTTTTTCTTTGTCGCTTTGGGGGCCAAGGTCAATCTCAGCAATTTATCAGCCCATTGGGTCGATAGCAGTGTGTTTTCTTTGTTTGTTTTGATTGGCAATCCGCTCATTGTCATTATCGTGATGGGGCTGATTGGCTTTACCAAACGCACCTCCTTCTTTACCAGCCTGACCATGTCCCAGGTCAGCGAGTTTTCCCTCATTCTGATGACATTGGCGGCTAAATTTGGCATGGTGACCACGGCGCAGGTCGAAATCGTCACCATCGTGGCCATGGTCACGATTGCCTTATCTACCTATATCATCACCTATTCGCACCCGCTTTTTCATTATTGCGACCGGTTTTTGTCGCTGTTTGAATTTCGCCCGCGTAATAAATCGAAATTTGACGGCGGCGCATCGCCAAACCGCCATTATAACATCATTATTTTTGGCTGTGGTCGTTTGGGTACCGCGATTGCCCTGCGCTTCCAGGCCCGCAACCAATCGGTCTTGGGGGTTGATTTTAACCTCGAAGCCTTGCGGCAATGGCGGAATTTAGGGCTGGATACCGAATATGGCGATGGCATCGATCCCGAGTTTTTGGCCTCGGTGCCACTGCATAGTGCCGAATGGGTTATTTCAACCGTGCCGGTACCCTATGTCGGCATCACCCATTGGGACCCGCGCCAGGCGATGTTAAAAGCCTTGCAAACCCACGGATTCAAGGGGCGCATTGCCGTCACCTCGCATTATTCCGAGGATAGTTGGACTTTGGTGGCGGCGGGTTCAGATTTGGTGTTGGAACCGTTCCAAGATGCAGCCGATCGCGCGGTCGAATTGATTACCGGGGTCGATCCTGCATCAAATCATTCTTAAGGAAGGTTTGAATAAGTCGAGTAACGCTTATGACCCCCCCTTCCTGCTTAGGAAGGGGGGGATAGAAAAGCTTGAATTTTTTGCAAAAAAATTCACAGCTTTTCTTGGGGGGGTTGGTGTAAGATTTTGATTTTAAATAGATTTTCAATATCACCAACCCCCCCGACCGATCCTAGGCGGC
>JASGCR010000304.1 GCA_030054015.1 Candidatus Symbiobacter sp.
CTATCCCCCCCTTCTAAAGAAGGGGGGGTAAACAAATTTTCGACTTGTTCAGACCTTCCCCAAAATGCCGACGGGTAATGACGCCCTTCCTATTAATGGCACAACTCGCGGAACCGCATCACGGTCTCGATCTCAAGTTGGATTTCGGACAAACGCGCCCGCGCCTCGTCATCCTCGCCCCAGATTTGCAAGTGCAATTGTTCAACCAACAGACTGGCCTCGACCAATTGAGCGGTCGTGATCCACCCCAGCACCGCCGCCATCGCCAAAGCGAGCGAGCCCGAATGCTCAACCAAATTCCCCACCACCACCAGATCATGAGGGCTTTGCCGCCGCAGCCAATCCGCAATTTTTGCGGTTAAATCGGGATTCTGGGGGAGGGCGGTCATGGCGGTGGTGACCAAGATCGGGCGGGCGAAAAAACCGCTTAATTGGTCGATGACGGGCTGCCAATGGCGGTGCTGCGCGGCGACCAGGCGGGGCGGGTGGGTTGCTTGATATAAAATGCTATCAAACTGGATTTTATCCGCCAATTGGGTGACAATTTGGTCGCGGTCGCCGCCCGCCACCAGGTCAAGCGCGGTCAAAGCAAGTTTGGTTAAATGCGCCTGGCGGTCGGTGAATTTTCCTCCATTCGGCTTAAACCCAGACTTCTTAAACCCGACTTCCCTCAACTCGGCTTCCCGCAGTTCGGCGGCAATGGCCGCCGCCAAATCCGCGCTGGGTACGGTGAAAATATGGCCTTTGGGGGTGCGAAGCGCGGTGCCATTCTCCGTCACAATAAACCCATGACCGGCCGGGCCTGGCTGCCAGGCAAACATAGCGGGATTGCGACTAACCGCCATGATGGGGGCGATCCTTAAGGGCAAAGCCAAGGGCTTTGGCGGTTGCCGCCATATGGGGCGGCACGGTCGCCCTGACAAAAATCTCGCCCTGGCCCGACGGGTGCGGCAGACGCAAAGAATGGGCAAATAGATGCAGCATCCGATCATGGTCAAGGCCGGGCAAAATGCTCGCCGCCCCGCCATAGCGGCTATCCGCCAAAATCGGACAGTGCAAGGCCAGACAATGCAGCCGCAATTGGTGGGTGCGACCGGTCACCGGCCGCAATTCCAACCAGGCCGCATGTTGCGCCGCCGCATCCATGACGCGATAATGGGTAACCGCCAGTTGCGATTTTTTGCCAGGATTCGTGGCAGGATTCGTGCCAGGACTCGCGCCTGGGGTCGTACCAGGGGTCGTATTTTGCTCTTTGGCTGCGACCGGATCGGCAATTTCGCCTTGTTCGCGTTTGGGTACGCCGGCCACAATTGCCCAGTAAATTTTTTCGCTGTGCCGCATTTGCCAGGTTTTGGATAAAATCACCGCGGCGCGGCGGGTGCGGGCGAGCAGCAACACTCCGGAGGTCTCGCGGTCGAGGCGATGCACCAGGCGGGGACGTTCGGGCATCCCAAAGCGAAAATGATCCAGCAAGCCATCAATATGATGCGGCGTACCGGTGCCGCCCTGAACCGCCAAACCCGCCGGTTTATCAAGGGCAATCACCCAATCATCGATAAAAATAATTCTTTTAAGCAAATCTTTGAGCAAATTGGCTTGTTCACGTCCCAAATAGGTAGGATTAAATTTTTCTTCTTGCCCTTGGGGTTGATTTTGCCGCGCCCCCGCTAAATTTAAACCGAGTCGGGGCGGAATGCGGATGGCTTGCCCCGCATTCAGGCGCAAATTGGCGAGGGCGCGCTTGCCATCGACGCGAATTTGCCCGCCGCGCAATAATTTTTCTAATTGGCCGTGATTGAGGCCTGGGAAATGGCGTTTGAACCAGCGATCCAGACGCATTTCGACTTCGTCTTCACTGACCAGCATCGGGGTGAGCGGGGTTAAATTTTTATCAGAATGTGACAAATAAAGGTCGGGTTTGGGATATACCATCTATGGCGATTTTCCTTAAAATAATCAGAAGGTTAGGGTTACTTAGCTTGTGTCTTCAATCACAAACTGACAGTGACCGATCTGACCATAATCGGATTGGACAAAAAATGCAAAAACTCTGTGCTGCTTGGATGGTTGTGATGTCGGGCGGCCGATTTTCCCCTTATTTTTAGACCATAGCCTTGGCGGCAATGTAGGTGTGATTCTGTGGTGGCATGTGATGCCGCCGCACGAAATACGAGCGTGTCTTAGGTATATTCCAGCAAAGGACGTTATTATGCGGGTCAAAGAGAAATGCACCATTGTGACGGGTGGTGCGCGTGGTATCGGCGCGGCCATTGCCCGTGCCTTTGCCGATGAGGGCGCAAGTGTGTGTTTGGCGGATGCCAATATCGATCTGGCGACCACGGCGGCGGATGTGATTATCCAGGCGACCGGCAATACCAATGTGTTTGCCTTGCCGTTGGATGTGACCAAAACCGCCTCGATTGCCAAAATGGTCGCCGATGTCGAGCAAAGATGCGGCGGCATCGATATTTTGATCAATAATGCGGCGATTTTCGACATGGCCCCCTTGGCGGAAATCTCGGAAGCCAGTTACGAGCGGGTGTTTGCCGTCAATGTCAAGGGGCTGTTATTTACCATGCAGCATGTCGCCAATTCCATGCGCTCACGCGGGCGCGGCGGCAAAATCATCAACATCGCCTCCCAAGCCGGTCGGCGCGGCGAGAGCATGATCGCGGTCTATTGCGCCAGCAAAGCCGCAGTCATTAGTTTAACCCAATCGGTTGGGTTGGAATTGATCAAGTACGGCATTAACGTCAATGGCATTGCGCCCGGCGTGGTCGATACCCCCATGTGGGATGTCGTCGATACGCTCTTTGCCAAATATGAAAATCGTTCAATCGGCGAGAAAAAACTTTTGGTCGGGCAAAATGTTCCCTATGGTCGCATGGGCAAACCCGAAGATCACATTGGCTGCGCCTTATTCCTGGCGAGCAGCGAATCCGATTACGTCGTCGCCCAAACCATCAACGTCGATGGCGGTCAGTGGATGTCATGAATCGGCGGGGAATGGCACTCTTTCGTTTTAATGACTCCCTTCTTCTTAAGGAAGGTCTGAATAAGTCGTACTGACCCCCCCTTCCTGCTTAGGAAGGGGGGGAAACCGA
>JASGCR010000305.1 GCA_030054015.1 Candidatus Symbiobacter sp.
TGGGGGCTTTCCCCCGACCCGTGACTTACGTCACGGGCGGGGGACAGGCCCCGACGCGAAATATCCGTTACACGGATATTTCGGCGGGTAATGACGCTCTTCCTTCTTACCTCTTACCTCTTACCTCTGCGTCGCCGCTAATCCGCCACACAAACCTCCCCATCAAAGCGATAAACCCGCCGGGCCGAAAGGCGCAATTGCGTACCAATTTCAACCAAAACCTGCCCACTGAGATTGACCAAAACCTCATGCCCATCGCCCAATTTACCATAAATCAGGGTTTCGCCGCCCAATAATTCGCGGCGGGTGACGGTGATTTCATATGCGCCGCTGTCATCAAGCAAAAAATCTTCGGGGCGGATGCCAAGGGAGGAGCCGCTAGAATCCCCTAACTGAAAAAAATTCATTTTATTTTGGCCCAGAAATCCGGCGACGAAGCGGTTACAGGGATGGTTGTATAAATCCAACGGCGAACCCTGTTGTTCGATTCGGCCCGCCCGCAACACGACAATGCGGTCGGCGAGGCTCATGGCTTCGAGTTGGTCGTGGGTGACATAGACCATGGTGCGGCGCAGGGTTTTGTGCAGATTGGCGATTTCTTCACGCATTTCACCGCGCAGGGCGGCATCGAGATTGCTCAAAGGCTCATCAAACAAAAAGATCGCGGGTTGCCGCGCCAAAGCCCGCCCAATCGCCACACGCTGGCGTTGCCCGCCCGATAAGGCGGCGGGTTTCCGCGCCAAATAAGGCTCTAATTGCAACATTTTGGCGATGTCATTGACGCGGGCGGTGCGCTCGGCTTTGCGCATTTTGGCAATCTTAAGGCCAAAGCCAATATTTTCCGCCACACTCATATGGGGATAAATCGCGTAAGATTGAAACACCATGGCGATGCCGCGCTGCACCGGCGAGGCATTGGTCACATCCTGGCCGTCCATCTCAATCCGCCCCGATGATACCGCCTCAAGCCCGGCGATACAGCGCAGCAAAGTCGATTTGCCACAGCCCGACGGCCCCACCAACACGACAAATTCGCCCGCTTTTATCTCAAGGTCAAGCGGGTGCAAGGCCGTGACCGAGCCGTAAGATTTGCCGACGCCGACCAGGTTGATTGCGCTCATGTTATTTTATCCCTCCCATCGTCATGCCGCCGATCATTTTCTCCGACAAGATAACAAACAGCAAAAGGGTTGGCAGCATCACAATGGTGACACCCGCAAACAACCCCACCCAATCGCCGCCCGAATATTGCATCGAGGTGATCAGGGCATAAATGCCGAGTGACAAAGTGCGATTCTCGCTCGAATTAATCATCACCAACGACAATTGATATTCATTCCACAGCCCGACGAAATTTAAAATCCCCGCCGTGATCACGCCTGGCATTGCCATCGGCAACACCACCAGGCGAAAAGTTTGGAACTGCGAACAGCCATCGACCCGCGCCGCCTGTTCAAATTCGCTGGGGATTGAGGCAAAAAAACCCTGCAACACATAAACCGTAAAGGGTATCGACAAGGCCACATAAATAATCGTGAGACCGGTAAGACTGTCGCCCAGCCGCAGCATCGTCGTAATATACACAATCGGGACAAACAAAAGCGGTATGGGAACGCCCAAACCAAAAGCGATGAAATTGGCGATGGCTTCCCGCCCGCGAAAATTGCCCCGCGCCAGCACATAGGCGGCCGGGGTTGCCACCGCCAATAATGCCAGCACCGACACCGACACCACCACCAAGCTGTTGACGAAATAACTGTCCAAATGGGATGACAGCCAGGCCTTGACGTAATTGGCGGTTTGCCATTGGCTGGGCAGGCTCCAGGGATCGCCGAATAATTCGCGGTTTTGTTTGAAGGATGCCAAAATCACCCACAAGACGAAAAACACTGAACTCGCCGACCATATTCCGACACAGCCATAGGCAAGGATGCGAAACCCCAGGGATCGCCGCGCGACCGGCGCGATTTTGCTGGGCTTTGGCGATTTTTTCGCATGGTTCGTCATGGGTCGCCTCCGGTTAATATTCCACCCGCAATTTGGTGGTCAGGCGGCGCACCACCAACACCAACGCCGCCGTCAGCAAAAACAAAATCACCCCATTGGCGGTGGCATAGCCCAATCGAAACACCGGGTCGCGCTGACCAAAGCCCATAATATACAAATGAATGGCGGGGGTATAGAGGGCGGGATCAATGTTGGGGCCGCCAAAGGCATAGGGAAATTCAAACAAACGAATGGCGTTGCTCGTCCACAGGCTTAGGGTGATCAGACACACATCGGCAATCATGGGCAGGGTAATCAGGCGGAAAATTTGCCATTCGCTCGCGCCTTCGAGCCGCGCCGCCTCGATCAAGTCGGTGGGGATTTTATCGGCTCCGGCCAGGATCAGAATGGTGTAGAATCCGGTCACAATCCACACAAACCCCACCATCATCGCGCCAAATACGTGATCCGGCGTCGTCCATAACATGGCGGCAATCGTTGGCATATGAAGGAAGGTAAAAAAACTCGACCATAAACCATAACGCGGCGTGAACAGAAACGACCAAAATGTGGCAATCGCCACCACCGCAATCACATTCGGCACGAAAATCAGCGCGCGAAACAGTTTCTTGCCCCATATGCCGGAATTAAGCGATATGCTGAATAAAAACGCCAGACCAAACACCACCACCCCGCCAATGACGAGGATAAGCAACAAATTATATAAAGAATGAAGGAAAATCGGGTCTTGGGCCAGGGCGAGATAATTGCCCAAGCCAATAAAGGTTTCCTTGCCAAAACCCGAAGAATCATAGGCCGATAAGCGAAAGGCAAACAGCGTCGGCACCACCATAAAGGCAATGTACAAAATCAGGCTCGGCGCCAAAAATGCCAGGATAAATTTTTTGGACATTTTTTTCCTTTTTGGAGGGTACGATTCGCCTATTTGCCTTAACCGCCGCCCCTTCTATGGGGAAGGTCTGAATGAGTCGCTCTGACCCCCCCTTCCTGCTTAGGGAAAGTCCGAATAAGTCTAGTTTTACCCCCCCTTCTTTAGGATACGCTGAATAAGTCCTAAGAGTGTCATTCTGAGGTTAGAAAAGTCCGCGCGTAAGCG
>JASGCR010000028.1 GCA_030054015.1 Candidatus Symbiobacter sp.
CTTCCTAAGCAGGAAGGGGGGGTCAGTGACTTTTGCTACTTGTTCAGACCTTCCTTTAGATAGAAATTTCAAACCTCTGGCGATTTCATGCCCTTGACCACGGCGGGGCGGGCGGAAATGGTTTTTTCCCACAGCCCGACTTTGGGGAATTTTTCGACCGGCAACCCCATCAGTTTAACCGCGGGCAGCCAGGGGTAACTCACCATATCGGCGATGCTATAATCATTGCCGCCCAGAAAGGCCGTTTGGCTCAATTGGATTTCCATGACACCGAGCAAACGCGCCACCTCGTCAAAATAGCGTTTTTTGGCATAGGGAACATCTTCGGAGGCATATTTAATGAAATGGAACAATTGACCGCTCATTGGGCCCAGGCCACCCATTTGCCACATCACCCATGCCATGACTTGGGCGCGGGCGCGGGTCTCGGTCGGCAAAAATTTACCGGTTTTCTCGGCCAGGTAGACCAAGATCGCGCCGGATTCAAACACGGAAAGCGGGGATGAGTCCTGGGCTGGCCCCGTCCAATGGTTGCTGGGGGCGTGATCGACAATGGCGGGGATGCGGCCATTGGGGTTAATTTTGATAAAATCGGGCTGTTTTTGCGCCCCTTTGGCAATATCGACGACATGGGTTTGATACGCCAACCCACATTCTTCGAGCATAATCGCCACTTTGCGACCATTGGCGGTGCCATAGCTGTAAAAATCAATCATCTCGGACTTCTCCTAAGCGAACATCTCGTTGCGACAAATTTTTTTTAAGCCTAATTCCGCCTCAGCACAAGCGATCTATATGGTGCGGAGGACATGCAACTTTTTTTACAATGGTGGTGGTATTCCCCCGATAAAATCGCGTAAGCTGTAAATAAGCTTTTATTTTGTCGCTTATTTTGCGATATAACCGCAAAACCCTATAGGTAACAAAGCAATTTTTATCTATAACCCCTTACGAGACCCCCCTGGAGGAACATGATGCAAAAAACGGAAAATAAAATCGGCATTGGCGTGATTGGCGCGGCTGGTAAAATGGGACGTCATATCATTCAACAAATTTTGGACGACCCCAGGACCTATCTGGCCGCCGCGGTGGTGCGGTCGAAATCCCCCATGGTGGGCAAAGATGTGGGTATCCTGACGACCGGCGACGAAAATTTGGGGGTGGTGATCAGCGAGTCGCTGGAGGCTTTGACCAAGGCCCAGGTGGTGATTGATTTTACCAACCCGGAATCCTCGGTGGCCCATGTCGGTTATGCCACGCGGTTCAAATTGCCGCTGGTGATTGGCTCGACCGGTTTTACCGATGTACAATATAATTTCGTCCATACCGCCGCCAAAATCATTCCGGTTTTATCGGCTCCTAATTTTTCGGTGGGGGTTTCGATGGCGAAATTATTCGTCGAATTGGCGGCCCGCGCCTTGCCTGATTGGGACATTGAAATCGTCGAAATGCACCACAACCAAAAACGCGACGCGCCATCGGGTACGGCTTTGGCTTTGGGCAATGCGGCGGCGCATGGGCGCGGCGTGAAATTGGACGATGTGGCGGCGATTGGACGCGATACCAGCCAAGGGATGCGAAAACCCGGCTCGATTGGCTTTGCCGCCTTGCGCGGCGGGGATGTGATTGGCGACCACAAAGTCGTGTTTGCCAGCCAGGGGGAACGCCTGGAAATTTCGCATTTGGCGGGGGATCGGGTGATATTTTCACGCGGCGCGGTCAATGCGGCGATTTGGTTGGTGGGCAAAAAACCTGGCCTGTACCGCATTGATCATGTGCTGGGCATGGTTGAAAGCGGCCATGACTAAATCGCCCCCAACCCAACCCGAAATTTCTGCCTCCCGACCCATGAACGCCGCCGAGATCGCGGCGTTTTTTGCCCATCTGGCCGCCGCCAACCCGTCACCGCAAACCGAGTTACATTATCGCAATCTCTTTACTTTGTTGGTGGCGGTGGTGTTGTCGGCCCAGGCCACCGATATTGCGGTCAATAAAGCGACCAAGGCTTTGTTTGATGTCGCCGATACGCCGAGCAAAATGGCGGAATTGGGGGCGGAGGGGATTTTGCCTTATATTAAAACGATTGGGCTTGCCCCCACCAAAGCCCGCAATGTTTACGCTTTGTCGGTGATCTTGCGCGATCAATTTGGCGGTGCGGTACCAGATGCACGCGAGTCACTGGAATCTTTGCCAGGGGTTGGGCGCAAAACCGCCAATGTCGTGTTAAATGTGGGGTTTGGCGAGAACACTCTGGCGGTCGATACCCATATTTTCCGGGTCGCCAACCGCACCGGCCTGGCGGCGGGGGCGACGCCTTTGGCGGTTGAACTTGGTCTATTGGCACGCATACCGCCGACCTATTTGCATCAGGCCCATCATTGGTTGATTCTTCACGGGCGCTATGTCTGCACCGCCCGCGCCCCCAAATGCGGCAAATGCGGGGTGCGGGATTTTTGTCAATTTGGGAACAAAGCCCCTATTCCCCCCGCAACAAACCCGCCAAGGGTTGGCGCAAACTGAAATAACTCACCCCCACCCCCACGCCCAAGGCAGCGACCACCCCGATCCCCATCACCGCCAAACCGCGCCAGGCAAAATGGGCGGTGGCAAGATCAAGCGGCAGACCAAACACGAATTTCACCACCAAAGCCGCCCCGATAAGTCCAATCTCAACCGCCAAGCAGGATGCCACCAACCCGACCAAAGCAAACTCCACCGCCACCGAAAAAAGCATCATCTTGCGGGTCGCCCCCAACATTTGGCAAACCCCCAGGTCGCGGGTGCGGTCTGGCAACCAAGTCATGATCACTTGCCCCACCGCCAATAACGCCGTCATCACCACCATCACGGCAATCAGGCGCGCCCCTTGTTCCAAAGCCCGCATCATGGCGAGCAATTGTTGCACCACTTCGCGGATGCTGACGATGGTGATGTTGGGAAAATCCTGTCCCATCTGGGTCATAAATTCCGCCTCTTGCGTCGGCGGGACGATGGCGGTGGCGATGTAGTTATAGGGAGTGGCCTCCAACGCCCCCGGCGCGAATAATATCGCATGGTTCAGCGACAGGCTCAGCCAATTGACGCGGCGAAGATTGGCAATGCGGGCGGTGATGGGGCGACCCAAAATCGTCAGTGTCATGGAATCGCCCAGTTTAAGACCAAAGCCATAGGCCAGGGATTCTTCTAACGAAATCAGCGGGGTGCCAAAATCTTCGGCCTGCCACCAATTCCCCATGACCAGGCGCGAGCCATAGGGAATATCGGCACTCCAGCTAAGGCCACGATCCGATTCCACCGCCCAGGCCAGGTTGGGGGGGATGGTGATCTTCTCGATCGCCACCCCGTTTAATGCGGTGATGCGCCCGCGTATGCTGGGGGCAATTAAAAATTGCGGCGGGCGGTTGGGGCTTGCCGAACTGGTCGTATTCTTAACTCCAAACCGATCCAAGGTCTGGAGAAAATTGCTTTTTTGCGCCTGGCCAATATCGATAAAAAAATGGCTGGGGGCCTGGGCTGGGATTTGCTCGCCCAGGGCCTGGTGCAAGGCCAGGCCAATAAATACCGCCAGAGACACCAGGCTAAGGCTTAACCCCATGGCCGCAAACACCGCAATAAAGCCCCGCCTGGGCCGCGCCAGCCGCGACAGGGCAAGATTTAGGATCGGCCAAGGCGCAAAATACGGGCGAATTTTGCCACAAATTTTCGTCAGGCCATAGGCCAAGCCGCGAAACATCCCATAGCCCAGCCCCAGCACCAGGAAAAAAACCAACCCCAAACCCCAGGGGTGAAAAGCGACCGAGGTCAGACCCGCCACAGCCATCCATCCCGCCATCACCAACAGGCGGCGAAGCCCCAGGCGGCGCGGATCAAGCCGTTCAAACCAGGTGCGACCCGCCGCCGCCAGGCTGGTTTGTTGCGGGCGAAACAACAAAGCCGGCCGCAAAGCGACCACCCGAGCCAGAGGCTCCACCAGGGCCAAAATGGCGACCAATCCGCCAAATCCGCCCGCCATGGCCAATTTTTGCCAGGCGATATGCGCCAAAATGGGAACGCCCAGCGACCAATCTTGGTACCGCAAAAGCCATTCCAAACCAAAAGGTATCGCCGCGCCCACCGCCAAACCAACCAAAAGGGCGGTCACCAGCAACCGCGAAATATTTAAGGCTTCGGCCAACACCACCAGGGTTGGGGTGCCGCCCAATAATTTAATCAGGGCGAAATCGGCTTCGCGGCGTTGGATGCGATGCACCAAGCCATGCGTCACCGCCATGCCGCCCAACAGCAAAGCCGATAATCCCGCCAGGGTAAGGAAACTCTGTACCCAATCCAGGAAGCGGCGTAGGCCAGGCCTGGGATCATCCCGATCTTGCACGTGCCAGCCCGCTTCGGGCCAGGCCTGTTGCAAGGCTTGGCGAAATTGCGGCGGGGTGAGGCCAGGCGGCAAACGCAGCCAGGCCAGGCTGGAAAATAAATTCCCAGCGCGGGTCAAATCGGTCGCGTCCATCGCGCGAAGATCGATCAACATGCCAGGGGCCAGGCGGGGTCGCCCGTCGCCCGCCGCATTATTATCCTGAATCACGCCCTGCAAAATGCCGTGCCAACCGCCCAATTGCAAGGACGCGCCGGGTTTAAACTGTCCTTGCGTCACCAATTCTTTGCCGAGCAAAGCCCCGTTATCGGCCAAATATTGCGCCAAATTCTTTGGCGTCGGCGCGTCGGTAAGGGGGGCAAAATGGCTGGCCCCGATCAAGGGATAATGTTCGGAATCAACCAGAGTTACCTCGACCAGATGGCTTGTTTGGCGGGTTTGGCTCGGTTGGCTTGTTTGGCTCGGTTGCGCCGCGGTTGGGTTGGCATTCCCCACTCTGACCATCGCGCGGGTGGTGGCGCCAAAAATCACCTGTTGGCTGTGGGCTTGCAGCCAAGATTTTTCGGCGGGGCTAAATTCGCGCTGCGACACGGCAATTTTAACATCGCCGCCCAATAATTCCGCCCCATGCTGCTGCATCCCGGCCATCATGGCGGCGGCCAAACTGCCAATCGCCGCCATGCTCGTGACTCCCAGGCCCAGCGAGATCATGAGCAGCCCGACAAAGCCGCCTTTTCGCCCGCCGCCGGTTTGCTGGTGCCGCAATTTCCCCGCCACCAACCAGATTAATGCCAGAAATTTCATGATGTTATGTCCTGGGTCTGGCTGTCTTTGACGATTTCCCCCGCGCCCAGGGTGATGACCCGATCACACCGCGCCGCCAGCGCGGCATCATGGGTGATCAAAACCAAATTGCGCGGCAGCCCCTGGGTTTGCCCAGATTTTTGCCCAGATTTTTGCCCGGATTTTTGTCCGGATTTCTGCCCAGATTTCTGCCAGGCGAACAATAAATCCATGACTTTGGCCCCGTTTTCTTGGTCAAGATTGCCGGTTGGCTCGTCCGCCAGCACCAAATTGGGTTCGCCAATCAACGCCCGCGCCAAGGCCACACGTTGTTGCTCGCCGCCCGATAATTGTTCGGGAAAATGATTGAGCCGCGCCTCCAAACCCAATTCGGTTAAGGCTTGGCGGGCTTTGGCGTTGGCGTCGCGGTGTCCCGCCAATTGCAAAGGCAAGGCCACATTTTCCAAGGCAGTAAGACTGGCGATCAGGCGAAAAGATTGAAACACAATGCCCAGATGGGTGCCACGCCAGACCGCCAAGGCCGATTCAGGCAATTGGGTGATGTCGCAGCCATTAATGATCACCGCACCCGCACTTGGGCGTTCAATCCCGCCCAAAATCATTAAAAGCGAGGATTTCCCCGCCCCCGACGGGCCGATAATCGCCAGGCTTTCACCTGGCTTGCTTGTAAATGAAATTTGCCGCAAGATTGCCAGATCACCCGACAGGCTGGGCAAGGTCAGGGATAGGTTTTTTATGACCAGGCAGGGCGGGAACAGGTGGGGCGGGACGGGGCGGGGCAGGGAAAAATCGGCCTCATTCATCGGCTATGACTCATTTCTGGGTAACAAAGGAAGGTCTGAGATGGTCGGCGCGGTGCGCGGTGCGCGGTACGCTGGCTCAGTCGCCTTACGCCCTATGGCTTACGGCTTTGCTTCGCTCACGGCAAGAGAGAAAAATTTTAGCAATAACGGACAGATCATTTTGCGCGTGACAATCCAAAGTTTCCTCTTGAAAATTTAACCAAAATGCCCATAATGCATACACCTCTGATGGCGTGTATTCCGATGGGTAAGGTTGCAGGGTGCTTAGGCATCTGGCTGATGTCAGTTCGAGTCTGACCCGCCATCAGAGGCTGCCCTCTAACACTACATACCCTTTGCCAATCATACCATGCAATAGCGTGAGGTCATTGCTTATTTCCCTCCCGCTTCCAATAATATTTATCACGCCTGTTGATTTTCCGCCGCTGTCACTTACGCGGCGGTGCTTGCGTACGGTATAATTCAATCGCACCACCAATTTATGGGCTTTATCTTTCCCCTTATAAATCAACAACAAAGATGCTCCTTCGGGGTGGGTGGTGTCCAACAACACCGCATCGGGGTGGTGTAAATGGTGCGGCAAATTTTTATACCAATCTTTGGGTAACAATGTATCCTTCGCTTTGTCCCCGTCTTTGGATTTCTTGGCATCACGGAACGTATGAGCAATGTCTTGGTCGCGCACGGCGATATGCGGCGTTTCAATCTCGATTCCGTGTCGCTTTGCCCCCTCAATCCAATTTTGTTTTAAGTTTCCGAGTGGGTAAATTTCGCCTTTGGGCTGAATTTTGGGAGACTGATCGACATATTCTGCGAATTTTATCGCGGTCATTATCAAAGCCTTGGGAAGAGTTGGTTCCGATGGCTTTATAACAGGTACAATTGGATGATACACCCCAGATTGTGGAGATGGCAGAGGCGGCGACGTTTTGCGGGTGAATTATTTGGCAAAAGGGGGGGCAGAATGCGATCCAGTATAGGCGTTTTTACCATGCGGAGTGCCGTTATTTGCAGTTTATTTTATTTTTCGGTTTTAGGCGGCGCGGTTATGGCCAAAGATGAGGCAAAACCCGCCGCGTCCCCGCCCCTGGTGGTTGGGTTTGGCGACAGTCTCATGGCCGGCTATGGCGTGCCAATTGAAAAAGCCTTTCCGGTGCAATTGCAAAATGCTCTGGCGGCGCAACAGATCCAGGTACGAATCGAAAACCAGGGCATATCGGGCGATACCACCAGCGACGGATTGGCCAGGATCGATTGGGCTTTGCGCGATGATCCGGCCATCATCATTGTCGAATTGGGGGCCAATGACGCGCTGCGGGGGATGTCACCAAAATTGGCGGCGCAAAATCTGGATAAAATCTTGGCCAAGATCAAAGCCCATCGCCGCCCCGACGGGTCACGCATCAAGATTATTTTGGCGGGCATGAAAGCCCCGCGCAATTTGGGAGCCGATTATGTCCGCGAATTTGATGCGATCTACCCGCATTTGGCCAAAAAATATCACGCCTGGCTGTATCCGTTTTTTCTTGAGGGTGTGGCCTTCCATCCCGAATTGCTGCAAAAAGACGGACTCCACCCCAACGCGGCGGGCGTCGCCGTGATGGTCAAAGGGTTCTTACCGACCCTGCGAAAAGCCGTGACGCAAGCAAAGCCTTAGCCCCATAGGTCAAAAGGCCAACCGCCAACCGCCAATTTAGGCCAAAGAATTAATCCGTACGGCCAAACGCGACAATTTGCGGGCGGTGGTGTTTTTATGCAAATAACCCTTGGCGGCCCCGCGATGCAATTCCGGCATGGCGGCCTTGAGGGCGGCCTCGGCCTCGGATTTTTTGCCCGTCTCAATCGCCGCCTCCACCTTTTTGACAAAGGTGCGAATGCGGCTAAGACGCGAATGATTAACCAAGGTACGACGTGCGGCTTGGCGGATGCGTTTACGGGCAGATGCTGTATTGGCCATAGTGATTCCGTGACGAAAAATCGAGAAAACGGGTTAAAAATCTGAATGTTTCTTGACATATGGCACACAGCTTGTCAAGAACTCCGTTATCTCTCTTTATTTGCCAAAGGAAATTGACATGGCCAGCGAACGCACTTTATCGATTTTGAAACCCGATGCCACACGCCGCAACCTGACCGGCAAGATCAATGCCAAATTTGAAGCTGCCGGTCTTCGCATCATCGCCCAAAAACGCATCCATCTGAGCCGCAGCGATGCCGAGAAATTTTATGCCGAACACAAAGCCCGCCCGTTTTTTGGCAGTTTGTGCCAATTTATGTCGAGCGCACCCGTCGTCGTCCAGGTGTTAGAAGGCGAAAATGCCATTGTCCACCACCGCGATGTGATGGGGGCCACCAACCCCGCCAATGCCGCTGCCGGTACCATCCGCAAAGAATTCGCTTTGTCGATCGACGAAAATTCGGTGCATGGCTCGGACAGCGCAGCCTCCGCCGCCCGCGAAATTGCATTTTTCTTTGCTGAACGCGAATTGGTGGGGTAATCCCTTGTTAGAGCATGAAATTTTACCCGCATCGGAGTTGCAACTTGGCCGTGCGGCGGGGATTCCCACCTCGCCGGATGCGGCCAAGCTTGATGCCGTACCCAATCCCCATATCGGCAAAAATTATCTGGTGCGGTTCACCGCCCCAGAATTTACCTGTTTATGCCCGATTACCGGCCAGCCCGATTTTGCCCATTTGGTGTTGGACTATGTGCCGGATCAATTTATCGTCGAGTCGAAATCGTTAAAGCTTTATCTGACCAGTTACCGCAATCACGGGGCTTTTCACGAAGCCACCACCATCGATGTGGCCTTGCGGCTCATGCGCGATATTGCCCCCCAATGGTTGCGCATCGGCGGATTTTGGTATCCGCGCGGCGGGATACCCATCGATGTGTTTTGGCAATCCGGCCCGCCACCGGATGGGTTGTTTCTGCCCGATATGGGGGTGCCGCCGTATCGAGGCCGCGGGTGATATTTATACTCTGTTTCCAAATGAATTGCGCTTTATGACCCCCCCTTCCTGATTAGGAAGGGGGGGATAGAAAAGCTAAGCGACTGCGACTGCGAGCGTCAAGCGAAGCAGGAAGCAGGCGTGATAGCTTTTCTTGGGGGGGTTGGTGTAATATCTTGATTATGCAAATAGATTCTCAATGTCACCAACCCCCCCAAGCTCCGCAAAGGGCTTCGCCCTAAGCGGAGCTATCCCCCCCTTCCTAATCAGGAAGGGGGGGTCATAAAGGCGAATTGTCAAGGACACGGAGTATAAATGCCCGATCCGTACGCGCAACTGCGTCAAATCGCTTTGACCGCGGGTTTCGATGCGGTGGGTTTTGCCCCCGCCGATTTGTCCCTGGAAGTCGGCGAAAGATTACAGCAATTTTTGGCGGCGGGTTGGCACGGCGATATGGGCTGGCTCGCGGCGCGCGCACCCGAACGCAGCCAGCCGCGAAATTTATGGCCAGCGGCCAAGACCGTGATGATGGTTGGTCATAATTACGCCCCAAACTATGATCCCGAATCGCGTTTGGGGGATAAAGATCGTGCCACCATCTCGGCCTATGCCCAAAACCGCGATTACCACGATGTGATGAAAAAGAAATTGCGCGAATTGGCGCGGGCGGCGGCAAAATTATGGGCGTGCGAGGTGAAAATATTTGTCGATACCGCGCCGGTGATGGAGAAACCCTTGGCTGCCTTGGCAGGCCTGGGCTGGCAAGGCAAACACACCAATTTGGTCTCGCGTCAATTTGGGTCGTATTTGTTTTTGGGCGCGGTGTTTTTGGCGGTTGAATTGCCGTTTGATCAGGGCGAAACCGACCATTGTGGACGCTGTACATCCTGTTTGGATGCCTGTCCGACCAAGGCCTTTGCCGCGCCATACCAATTAAATGCCACACGCTGTCTGTCCTATTTAACCATCGAGCATAAAGGCGTGATTCCCCGCGAATTTCGTGCCGCGCTCGGCAATCGCGTTTATGGCTGTGACACCTGTTTGGCGGTGTGTCCCTGGAATAAATTTTCTACCGTTACCACCGAGACCGCCTATTTGTCCCGTTCGGCGGGGCCGGGGCCGCCCGTTTTGGCCGATGCGGTGACCTGGGACGATTTCGCATTTCGCCGGTATTTTGCTGGCTCGCCCGTCAAACGCATCGGTCACACGCGGTTTTTGCGCAATTTGTTGCTGGCCATCGGCAATAGCGGCGATGAGTCGTTGGTGCCGTTGGTTTTGTCCCGATTGTCCGATCCCTCCCCCTTGGTGCGCGGCGCGGCGGTGTGGGCATTGGCGCGGTTGTCGCGTACAGCGTTGGCGGCGGCTTTTGCGGCGTTTGGTATTGCCGAAACCGACGAGTCGGTACGCCAAGAATGGTGCGATGAAGGTTTTCCAACCAATATTCTGTGATGGATTTAACGGAAAGAATTGTATTTTCGCTGCGATTCAGTTAGTGCTGTATTGGTATCGTGTTTCGTACACGCGTTGCTTGCCCGTGGGCCTGTAGTTCAGCGGTTAGAACGCGCCGCTCATAACGGCGTTGTCGTAGGTTCGATTCCTACCGGGCCCACCACTGGCGCGGCCAGTGCGATTCGTTTTTTCATCGTTTGGGTTTTTGGGGTTGCGCGAGAATTTTTTTGGGTTAGGGTGGCTGCGGCTTTCCTGGGACGTAACGAAGTTACGGCATGAGGATGCCGCCGCGGATATTTGGGAGTTTTCCAATGAATGGGGTAAGCGCAACGGAAGACTCGGACTCCACGGAAAAGATTGCCCCAAACTTTGCAAATATTAATCAAATTATTTGCGGCGATTCCCTGGCGGTTATGCGATCCATGTCAGACGAATGCGTTGATCTTGTCGTCACGTCACCTCCCTATAACCTAAAAAATTCAACCGGTAATGGGATGAAAGACGGCCGTGGTGGCAAATGGGCCAACGCCGGATTAATCAAGGGATACAGCCATCACGATGATTGTATGCCGCATGATGAATATGCGTATTGGCAACGCCAATGTTTGACCGAAATGTTTCGTCTCATAAAACCAAATGGCGCAATCTTTTATAATCACAAATGGCGCGTCCAAGCCGGATTATTACAAGACAGACAAGATATTGTGGCCGGGTTCCCGATTCGACAAATAATTATCTGGCGGCGTAAAGGTGGAATTAATTTCAATAAGGGGTATTTTTTGCCAACTTACGAAGTTATTTATATGATATGCAAAAGTGATTTTGAATTGGCAAAAGGCGCGAATTCGCACGGTGATATTTGGGAATTTATGCAGGAAATGAATAATTCGCACCCGGCACCGTTTCCAGTAGCCTTGATTGAGCGGATTATTAGCAGTACCAACGCCCAAATTATCCTTGACCCGTTTATGGGGAGCGGTACAACCGCCGTTGCCGCGAAAATGCTTAACCGCAATTATATTGGCATTGAGATTTCGCCAGAATATATTCAATTGGCACATGAAAGATTAGAAAAAATCTCTAAAAAACCAAGATTGCTTTAATCATGCAAATCTATACAAAAGAATCCATCATTTCCGCCCTTCGTGACATACGCGATCAAGGATGGATTGAAAGCCGACGACATAATAATCATGGCGGGGTGGGCAATACTTTGGAAGATTTATTAGGGATCGAAGAAAACAATCTCCCCATCCCCAACGCCGCCGAATGGGAGTTAAAGGTACAACGAAGCGATACAAATTCATTAATAACCTTGTTTCACATGGAGCCATCGCCAACCGCCTATAAATTCGTTCCTCAAATATTATTGCCGCTTTACGGATGGCCGCACCAAAAGGCTGGTAAATCCCATCCCATTGACGAAAAAAGTTTCCGCCAAACCATTAATGCCGCGACCTATTCTGACCGCGGTTTTACGGTTTTGATCGACAAGAAAAATCGTAAAATCGTGATTGGTTTTGATGGGTTAAAGATTTCCGAGCATCATAAAATTTGGCAAAACTCGGTCATGGATCGCGTTGGATTGGGGCAATTATCGCCACAACCTTATTGGGGATTCGATGACGTTTTTCACAAATTGGGCAGCAAATTGCATAATTGTTTTTACGTGAGAGCGCAAAGGAAACGCGAAAATGGCAAGGAATATTTCCTTTATTCGGAGATAATGATGCTGCGCGAGCTTGCGCAAGAAAAATTTATCAGCACCCTTGAATCGGGGCAGATTTATGTCGATTTCGATGCCCGCACCGGCCATAACCACGGCACAAAGTTCCGGATTTCCCAGTTGGCGATACCAGGGTTGTATAAAGAGGTGATGCGGATATAATTTAAAAATCAATAGTTAATCAAGCATTTCTTCGTATAAATCGCAGAAGTATCCTTTTCTTATTCTAAATCGTGTGCCATGATTATGGTTCGTTCGAGCATTAAAGTCTAGATAAATTACCCCTCTGTTTATTAGGTCAATAAACTTTGGCTGTGCCAGTTCTTTTAACCTCCATATCTTTCCGAACATAAAATAACGTTCGTAGTTTATAACCTTAGTTTTTATTGGTATAAGTATAGAATAATTTGCCTTGTTGTAAAATCTTTCATAAATATCATCCAAATTCCAATAAGGCGGTTGTAAGAAATCTTCGATTCCACTTCTAAGTTTAACAGATTCAGCCCATTCTTTGTGTTCATCAGAAATATCATTAAAATTAAACCTAAGTGAAATTTTCCGTACCGACTCATCTATCTCCAAATTGAAACCTCGTTCAGATACAGTAATTGCATTTATAGTTAATCCAAAATACAATTCAGTAGGTGCATATTTGATTCCGGCATGACGATGTTTCCAACCAAATCTTGGAAGAATTTGGTTGGAAACAACCCCGCTTTTATTTGGATATGGTTCAAAGTCAAATAAGGTTAACAGAGAACTAGCGGTCTCTTGATGGGTTTTTATTTGCCAAATTCCTGTATTAGGGATCGTTGAATTACTTGGGTAAAGCCCTAGCCTTTTTAAAATCGTATTTCCAGCATATCCTTTTGTCCCTGGAAACAAATCCTTTATCAAACCTTCTTTACGAATTTCGATAAGCTTTTTAATGGGAAATTCTGCCGGGCTGTGCATGTCCATTGAGTACATCCTTTTTCGATCAAAAAAAAGGAGATAGGAATTGGATAATCGTTTTTCAATACAGCAACCAAGAATTTATTTAAAAGAATCTATTTTTTGGCGAAGCTAGTCTTAGGGCTTGGTTCAAAATTAAGTAGGAAGCTATGAAAGTCAATGATTCTTCAAAAAAGGGAGCGTCATTCCCCATGTATTTTTGGCAACAATACTCCTGGGGGATTACCCGACTCGGACTGCAAGCGGATTCCCGCTTGCA
>JASGCR010000306.1 GCA_030054015.1 Candidatus Symbiobacter sp.
AGAAGGGGGGGATAGTTGAGCTTAGTTGCGAAGCAACTTAGCTCAACTTGGGGGGTTGTGATGTAGAAAATATGTTAATTGAATCAATCCATTGCACCAACCCCCCCAAGAAAAGCTTTGGCTCGTAAGCACTCGCCAAGCTTTTCTATCCCCCCCTTCTAAAGAAGGGGGGGTAAATAAATTTTCGACTTAATCAGACTTCCCTAAAGAAGGGGGGGTAAATAAATTTTCGCCTTATTCAGACTTTTCTTTCCTGGTCATGATGGCGGCGAAAAACCCGTCGCACCCATGCAAATGCGGGAACAGGCGCAAATAATCGGATGAAACCGGGCAGGGCGCCGGGCTGATGCGCGGCCATAAAGACGGCACTGGCCGCACCGCAAAATTTTCGCCAGGATCAGCTAAAAACCCAGCAATCACCGCTTCGTTTTCGGCGGTCAGCAAAGAGCAAGTGGCATATACCAAATGGCCGCCGGGCGCAACAAACCTGGCCGCCTCGCGCAAAATTTTGCCCTGTAATGCGGCGAGTTCGGCAATGTCATTCCCCGTAAGCCGCCATTTCATATCGGGATTGCGCCGCCAAGTGCCGGTGCCGCTACAGGGGGCATCGACCAAAACCACATCAAATCGCCCGCTTTGTCTTTGCCAAAAGCGATGATTTTCTTTGTCCAAGGCGCGGCATTCGACATTATGCACCCCGGCCCGGCGCAGGCGTTTTTGCGCCCGCTCTAAGCGTTTTGCCGACAAATCGGCGGCGATGATTTTGCCGCGATTGCCCATTTGCGCCGCGAGGGCGAGGGTTTTCCCCCCCGCACCGGCGCAATAATCCAAGACCGAGCCGCCCGCCGGTTTTAGGCAGGAAGCCGCCAATAACGCCACGAGTTGCGAGCCCTCATCTTGGATTTCAATTTTGCCGTCGCTAAATTCGGTACTGTTGCTGATGGCGGGTTTGCCCAGCACCCGCAAACAAAGCGGCGATAAATTGCCATATTCCGCGATAATGTCCTGGGAAGCCAAACCATTTTTGACCGCGGCGCGGAAATCTTCGCCCAGGTCGGTTTGCCGCAACAAATTCACCCGTAAATCGAGCGGGGCCTTGGCTTGCATGGCGGTAAATCCGGCGGCTTTGGCGGCGAAATCCGCCACCTCACCGCCTGATGCCAAAAATTGCTCGGATAATATGGGCAATAAAAAGCGCGGGCATTCATATTTCACCCAATCGGGGGCGGCGGGATCGTCGAGATTTTTATCCGCCAAAAATTCGACCAATTGCCATTCCGCCGCCGAGAGGGGACGCGGATTATATTTGTCGCCATCGAAATTTTGCGCGAATTGGGGACGCCGCCAGGCCTCGGTCAAAACCAAATTGGCGACCAGCATCGAGCGCGGATTAAGCAAAATTTGCGCCCCCTTATGCGCGTCATTATAGCGACCCAGCCAAAAATAAAGCCGCGCCCGCTGCCGCACCAGGGTAAAAATAAGATCGCTGATGGCGGCGCGGTCGCTTGACCCCAAATAACGCCGCGCGCGAAAATAGGCCGCCAAAATCGCATCGAGGGGGCCGTCAAGCGGCGGCAAGCCGCTTTCGCTTGGGGGCAAATGGGGGGTATTCAGGTCGGGTTCAATGACAGACAAAACCTCGATCACCGTCGCCAGGCGGGCGGCATCGCGCATTAATTTTTTCCATTCTGTAATAATTGGCGCATAACCGCATCCGTATCCTCACCCAACACAGGCGGGGCGCGGTCGGGAGTGATGGGGGATGCCGAAAATTTGATCGGAGTCACGATGCTTGGCACATTCTGGCCGTTGCTGCGGGTAAGGTTTTTGACCAAGTCGCGGCTTTGAATTTGCGGGTCGTTAAACACCTGGTCTAACCGATTGACCGGGCCAAAGGGAACTCCTTCATTCCAAAATAATTCATTCCAGGCCGCGACAGGGCGTTCCTGCATAATTGGCTCCAAAATATCATCCAGCGCGACGCGATTTTGCACCCGCAATTCATTGGTCAAAAAGCGCGGATCCTGGGCCAGATCGGTGTGACCCACCAGGCCGCAAAATTTGCGAAATTGCCCGTCATTGCCGACCGCCAAGACGCATTCGCCATCGGCGCAGCGAAACACACGGTACGGGGCGATGGTGGGATGGGCATTGCCCATGCGGCCTGGCACGATGCCCGCGACCAGATAAATCATCGCCTGGTGCGCCAATGTGACGGCTTGGACATCCAACAACGCCAAATCGATATGTTGCCCGCCTGGTTGCCCCATTGCGCGTTGCTGGTCACGATAGCGCAAGGCGGCTAAAATGGCAATCACGGCATAGAGGCCGGTTTGAATATCAACAATGGGAGTGCCGGCTTTTTGCGCCCCGCCGCCGGGCCGGTCATCGCGCTCACCCGTCAGGCTCATCATGCCGCCCATCGCCTGGATCATGAAATCATAACCGGCGCGGTCTTTATAAGGCCCGGTCTGGCCAAAGCCGGTGATCGAGCAATAAATCAATTCGGGATAGATTTTATGCAGGCTTTGATAATCAAGCCCATATTTGGCGAGGCCCCCCA
This sequence comes from Candidatus Symbiobacter sp., assembly GCA_030054015.1. Lineage (GTDB taxonomy): Bacteria > Pseudomonadota > Alphaproteobacteria > Elsterales > Elsteraceae > JASGCR01. Next base: position 2,564 of record JASGCR010000306.1, read on the forward strand.
CTTTGAAATTTTCCACCAATATGTCGGATGTTGCCGCTAATTGTTTGATCGTGACCTGGCCCGCCGCTGTCGCCATATCCACCACGACCGAGCGTTTGCCGCGATTGGCTCCCAGGTAATAGGCGGCATCGGGCGGGATGTCGGCATTTGCGCCCTCATGCGGCGGCAAAAATGGCGGCCCCCAGCGACGCGTATCATCGCCGCCATCGGGATGTTCGATTTTGATCACCTCCGCCCCCAAATCGGCCAGTATTTGGGTTGCCCACGGCCCCGCCAAAATGCGTGACAAGTCCAGGACGCGTATTCCGTTTAAGATGGGGGACATGGGCTAACTCGTCGGGAGATTGAGTGTGGCGTTAAATTTTCAGTTTTTTCTATATCAGATTAATCCATGATTGACGAGAGGTGATAAATATTGTCATGTATAGTCTGTTTCCATATGAAGTCCGCTTTCCGAATAAGTCCTTTAGACCCCCCCTTCCTGCTTAGGAAGGGGGGGAAAGCTCCGCTTAGGGCGAAG
>JASGCR010000029.1 GCA_030054015.1 Candidatus Symbiobacter sp.
TCCCCCCCTTCTAAAGAAGGGGGGGTAAAACTAGACTTATTCAGACCCTCCTTAAACAAACACCCAAACAGTGATGTAACCCACCATGACAAGCCGCTATGACCCCCTGGCCCTCGAAAAAAAATGGCAAACAAGATGGGATGATGCCGGGTGCTTTGCCGCCGCCAATCCCGCCAATCCCGCCAATCACGACCGCCAATCCTCCGCACCGGCGCGGCAAAAATATTACGTGTTGGAAATGTTTCCCTATCCTTCCGGGCGGCTGCATATGGGGCATTTGCGCAATTACACTTTGGGGGATGTGCTGGCCCGCTTGAAACGCGCCCAAGGGTATGATGTGCTGCATCCGATTGGGTGGGACGCGTTTGGCCTGCCCGCCGAAAATGCCGCCATCGCCAACAAGACCCATCCCGAAGCCTGGACGAAATCGAACATCAACGCCATGCGGGCGCAATTAAAGCCCATGGGCATGAGTTACGATTGGGGGCGCGAACTCGCCACTTGCGATGCCAGTTATTACCGCCATGAACAAAAAATGTTTTTGGATTTCATGCGCCAAGGCTTGGCTTATCGCCGCCAATCTGTGGTCAATTGGGACCCGGTCGAAAACACCGTGCTGGCCAATGAACAAGTGGTCGATGGTCGCGGCTGGCGGTCGGGGGCCATGGTCGAACGCCGCGAATTATCGCAATGGTTCCTGAAAATCACCCGCTATGCCCAAGAATTACTCGACGGGTTAAAATCGTTAGAGGGACGCTGGCCGGAACGTGTCCGTCTGATGCAAGAAAACTGGATTGGACGCTCCCAGGGCATGAAAATTAATTTCGCCCTCGCCGAGGGACATGCTCACGCCGCCCTGCCAAAGGAAATTTCACCAAAAATCGAAATTTTCACCACCCGCCCCGATACTTTGTTTGGGGCGGCGTTTGTGGCCTTGTCCGCGCGGCATCCGGTGGCCGCCGCCGCCGCCGCGCGCAATCCCGATTTGCAAAAATTTATCGCCGAGATTAACCGCCTCGGCACCTCCGAAGCCGCCCTGGAAACCGCCGAGAAATTGGGGTTTGATACCGGATTAAGGGTCATCCACCCGCTCGATGCGACGCAAAAACTGCCGGTTTATATCGCCAATTTTGTTTTAATGGAATATGGCACCGGCGCGATTTTTGGCTGTCCCGCGCATGATCAGCGCGACCTCGATTTTGCCCGCAAATATTCCCTGCCGGTGACGGCGGTGGTGCGACCAGAGGGTGCGGGCGATGATTTTAGCGTCGCCGATACCGCCTATACCGGTGACGGGCGGTTGTTTAATTCGCACTATTTGAACGGCCTGACGGTTGATGCGGCCAAACAAAAAGTGGCGGAAAATTTGACCCCCTCCGGGCAAGGCGAAGTCACCACGGTCTGGCGTTTGCGCGATTGGGGGGTGAGCCGCCAACGTTATTGGGGCTGTCCCATTCCGGTGATTCACTGCCCCCAATGCGGCATCGTCAAAGTTCCTGAACGCGATTTGCCGGTGACCTTGCCGCCGGATGTGACATTTGACCGGCCTGGCAACCCGCTCGACCACCATCCGACTTGGAAACATGTAAATTGCCCGGAATGCGGCGGCAAAGCACAGCGCGACACCGACACGTTTGACACTTTTTTTGAATCGTCCTGGTATTTTTTGCGTTTTTGCGCCCCCGATTGTGATCAAGCGTTAGACCGCGCCGCCTTGGATTATTTCATGCCGGTTGATAGTTACATTGGCGGGGTCGAACATGCGGTGCTGCATTTGCTTTATTCGCGTTTTTTTGTGCGGGCATTGCGCGATTGCGGTTATTTATCGCTGCCGCAAGAACCCGCCAATGAACCCTTTGCCGGTTTATTTACCCAGGGCATGGTCTGCCATGAGACGTATCGCGGCGTCGATGGGGTGTGGCTCAGCCCAGAGGAAGTTTCCGATGATGGCCTGGGCGGCAAAATCCGCCAAAGCGACGGCAGCGCGGTGAAAATTGGTCGCTCTGAGAAAATGTCCAAATCCAAGAAAAACGTGGTTGATCCGAATTCGATGGTCGCCATTTACGGGGCGGATGCGGCGCGGTTATTTGTGATTTCGGATTCGCCGCCCGAACGCGATTTTGACTGGAGCGATGCCGGCATTGAAGGGGCATCGCGCTTTCTCCAGCGTCTCTGGCGGCTTTTTACCGAGGTGTCTCCTTCCTTTACCGCGGTTTTGCCGCAAGCCCTTGCGGGCGAGACATCATTTTCGGAGGATGCCATGGCGTTGCGGCGGCGGACTCATGTGACGATTGCCGCCGTCACGGATGATTTGGAAAAACTTCATTACAACCGCGCCATTGCCCGCCTGCGCGAATTGTTTAATCATCTGAGCGACCATCTGGCGGCGGCGGCGGCGGCGGCAAAAAACCCAGGCGATGCGACCGCTCAAACCACCCAACTTGCCCGCAACGAGGCCTTTACCTGTCTTATTCTCATGCTCGCCCCGATTATCCCCCATTTATGCGAAGAAATTTGGGAACATATTGGCGGTACCGGTTTGCTGTGCCAGCAAAAATGGCCGGTGGCGGATGAGGCCCTGGGTACCGACGAATTAGTGACCATTGCGGTGCAGTTTAACGGCAAACTCCGCGCCACCCTTAAACTGCCGCGCGACAGCACGACGGCGGTGCTAGAGCAGGCCGCCCTGGACGATAAAATGATTCAAAAATCACTGGCCGCCGCCAATAACGGGGGAGTCCCCCGCAAAATCATTGTGGTGCCGAATAGGATCGTCAATGTGGTTGGTTAAAATGTGGTTGGTTAAAGGCCGCGCCCTGGGTCGCACCCTGGGCCGCACCCTGGGCGGTATTCTCATGATATTGAGCCTGGTGCTGGTGACCGGCTGTGGGTTTCATGCGGTCTATGACCGCAGCAATTTCCCTGGCCTGGCGCGGCAATTGGCGGCGATTGAGGTCGTCCCCATTCCCGATCGGCGCGGTCAACTCATGCGCAGCCGCTTGCAAGAACGCTTGCAAATCGGGGCAGCTGGTGATGAATCGCCGCAAAGTCCCGTGAGTCCGGAATCGGGGGCTTCGACCCCAGCCACGCCGCCGCCGGTGAAAAATTTGCAGCTCAAGGTTTCCACCTCGGAATTAATTTACGGGGTGGCCGCGCGATTAGACAATACCTCGGTCTATTCGCAGCTTTATTTCCGGGCCGATTATAATTTGATCGAGCGTGACAGCGGCAAGAGCATTTTGAAAGGTTCCATCTCATCTTCTTCGCTCTATGCCATGCCCGAAGATGGTTATGCCGAAACCGTGGCGGTGGACTCAGCCCGCGAAAATGCCATCAGCGAATTGGCGGATGTGCTCATTTTGCGGTTACAGGCGTTTTTAGCCCATAATTTCCAAGTCCCCCCCAAAACAACCGAAGCCCCCTCCGCGTCGGCACCTTCGCGGATGCGTTAAGTTAGGTCAGGACAAGCCCCAAAAACAGGAGCGTCATTACCCGCAGGAGGATTATTCCCCAAAACTCCTGGGGGCTTTCCCCCGACCCGTGACTAACGTCACGGGCGGGGGACAGGCCCCGACTCGGACTGCAAGCGGCAATCCGCTTGCAGTCCGGCTGGTAATGACGCTCTTCCTTTTAAGTATTGAGAGGTGTTAAGTGAAAAAATTATTTTTGCCCAATGGCCGTGTTTAGGGCTTGCTTGTGATTCATTTTATCATGCAAGACACGGAGGATTTCAATCCGATCATCGGCAATAATCCGGTAATAAATAATGTGGCGCGGGTGCTTGACCCGCAATTGCGGATTGGGTTGGGGAATGGCCGACAAATTGACCGCTCTTAAATTTATATCGGATGATTTGAGGGGTCTTGAGGCCAACAGATAGGGATTTTCAACAATTTTTTGCCGGGCCAGGTCGATTAGATGCTTGTATCGCTGTGAGGCAGCTTGCCCCCAATGAACTTGACTGTATAACGCAATTTTCCGCAAATCAGCGGTTGCGTGCTCACTGACGATTAATTCGACCATTTTCTGGCTTTGCTTCAAGTTCACATTTTGCTTCTCGCCATATCTTATCCAAGTACTGGGTAAAATCTTGAATTACCCTGTCTTTGCCCGCACCCGCATCACTCTCGGCAATGGCCTCGCGCAGGGCAAGACCCACCTCGGAATCCGGATGAACCACAAACTCCGCATCATCGGGCGGCCAGATTTCGTCCCCATCCAAGTCCCTTGGGTTGGCGAAAATATCATAATCTTCGACATTTATGTCAACATGCTTGTTCACAGCCGCACTCCCATCGCCCGATCTATTCTTTACGGCAAAATTGTATCATAGACAGCGAAACATTAAACCAAAAAATTTATTTTTGCCCAATGGCCGTGTTTAGGGCTTGCTTGTGATTCATTTTATCATGCAAGACACGGAGAATTTCAATCCGATCATCGGAAATAATCCGGTAATATATAATGTGGCGCGGGTGTTTGACCCGCAATTGCGGATTGGGTTGGGGGACTAAATAAAGCCTTAAATAACGATAATTGCTTGGAAAACCATGGGTCCGGCGGGTGAGGATGGCGGTTGGATTTTGCCTAATCTGCTCATAACCCCCCATAATCAGACCAAAATACCGCCGTGCCGCATCCGTTCCCCAAACCGTCGCACTTTGGCGTTGAATTGCGACAATATCGCGGTTGGCTTCAGGTAAAGTGACAATTTTGGTCATTATCGTCTGAATTATTATGGTTTGGCGTCTGTGTGTTTGTCGTCCGAGGATTCTGATGTCGCACGTACCCAAAGCTCCTCAAAATAACTTTTTAGGTCGGTAATTTCGATCCCAAGTCCGGCTTCGCTCTGCGCCACGGCCACGCGCAGGGCAAGCCCGACCTCGGAATCGGGGTGAACCACAAACTCCGCATCATCGGGCGGCCAGATTTCGTCCCCATCCGAGTCGCTTGGGTCGGCGAAAATATCATAATCTTCGACGTTGATGTCAACATGCTTGTTCATACCCGCACTCCCATCGCCCTGGCATCGCCCTGGCCATCCCCTACCGTGGCATTCTATCACCGACAGCGAAAATTTAAACTGAAAAAATCATTTTTGCCCAATGGCTGGGGCGATGGCCGCGCGTTGGAGGGCAAAAATCTCGGCCACTCCCAAACGCGCCAACCGCAACATGGCCAAAAATTCATCGTCATTGAACGGCGTTTTCTCGGCTGTAGCTTGGATTTCAATGATGCCGTTTTGGTTGGTCAGGATGAAATTGCCGTCCGTCTCGGCGGCACTGTCTTCGGCATAGTCCAAATCCAGCACGGTGATGCCTTGGTAAATGCCGCACGACACCGCCGCCACCTGCACCGCCAAAGGATGGGTGGTAATCAGTTTCTGCGTCAGCAAATTTTGACAGGCCCACCACAAAGCCACCCAAGCCCCCGAAATAGCGGCGGTGCGGGTACCCCCATCGGCTTGCAACACATCGCAATCGATTTTGATCTGGCGTTCGCCCAAATCGGCCAGGTTGATCGCGCTGCGCAAGGCGCGCCCGATTAAACGTTGAATTTCTTGGGTGCGTCCCGATTGTTTGCCGCGCGCGGCCTCGCGGTCGCTGCGGCTGTGGGTTGAGCGCGGCAACATGCCATATTCGGCGGTGACCCAGCCTTTGCCACTATTGCGCAAAAAGGACGGTACTTTTTCGTCTATGCTTGCGGTGCATAAAACCTTGGTGTCGCCATATTCGACCAGGCACGAACCCTCGGCATATTTATTGGCGGCTGGGGTGAGGCGAATTAAACGCATCTGTTCGGGCCTCCGACCTGACGGGCGGAGGGGGGATGAAAGGGGCGGCGCGGTTATGGTCATAATGATTCCTGATAAGATGGTATGATGCTACACGGTTTTTCATCAGAATGCGACCCCAAACCATCAATCATCGCCGCAACCCCTGGTAAAAATCCTGGTAAAAAAATCCCTGGTAAAAAAGCCTGGCAAAATTCCATTTATTTGCTAATTTAACCTTGAAATTACTAAAAAAGCTGATTATAGTGCGCTTCGCTTAATCATGTTTCGCCAAAAACGATCCAAGCTGGGTCACATGATCAAAAGCTGCTCAAAAAAATCTGCCTTAACCATAAAATAAGCCGAAAATTTCTGGCGGGTGGCGGTGCCATTCTGTTGGTTGACAAAAAAGTGGGGGTTGACAAAAAAAGTGGGCAAATGCCCGCTTTTTTTTTGATTTTGCCTCTTTTTGCCTGTTTTTGCCTATGTAAAAAATCGGTGACGATCTTAAATGGGTACTAAAATTATGAGGGATTGCTGCGTTCTGGGGATAAATTAACGCGATGTCGAAACTGACGGCTTTGGCCAAATTGGAAGCGGCACTTATGCCGATCTTAAACGATATGGGCTATGACTTGGTGCGGCTGCATTATACGGGCGGTTTGGGGCGTCATGGCGACCCGGAGGCCTCGGACGGGCGGTCACCCTCGCGCGGATCGCGGGCATCGCGTCCCCAGGGCGGGCGTAAGCAAGGGGGGCATACGCAGGCGACGCTTCAGATCATGGCCGAACGTCATGACCGCGCCAATATGACGGTGCGTGATTGCAGCGCGATCAGCCGCGCCGTGTCCGATTGGTTGGAACAGGATGATCCGATTGACGCGGCCTATTTGCTCGAAGTGAGTTCCCCCGGCCTTGACCGACCTCTGGTCAAAGCCAAAGATTACGAGAGATTTACGGGCGAAGTGGCACGGATTGAAATGGCGATGATGATTGAGGGGCGAAAAAAATTTACCGGCAGTCTGGCGGGCTTAAACAGCGATGAGTCGGGACAATTTGTCCTGCTCGACGAAGCGGGTAAGATTTTTCGCCTGCCCCTTGCCTTGATTGACAAATCGCGCTTGGTGATTACCGATGCGGTGATGGCGCGGGAATTGGCCAAACAAATTGACCAGGACGGCGACATCGACATCGAAGATGCCGACCGCGGAATTCACCACCATGCCTAAATTGTTTTTATCTTTCTGACCCAATAAGAGAGCCAAAATGGAATCACATACTCTGCCCTCGCGCCACGAAATTTTGCAAGTTGCCGATGCGGTCGCCCGCGAAAAAGGCATTGACCGCGAAGAAGTCTTTCTGGCGATGGAACAGGCGGTGCAAAAGGCGGGACGCTCGAAATACGGCACCGAACACGATATTCGCGCCGAAATTGACCGGCATAATGGCGAGATCAGACTGCGCCGTTACCGCGAAGTGGTCGGCGAGCTCACCAACGAACCCATGCAAATCTTGTTGGATGCCGCCCGCGCCAGCAACCCCGATGCCGAATTGGGCGATTTTATCAGCGATGCTCTGCCGCCCATCGATTTTGGTCGCATCGCCGCCCAGACCGCCAAACAAGTGATCGTGCAAAAGGTACGTGAAGCCGAACGCGAACGCCAATATCGTGAATATAAAGACCGCATTGGCGAGGTGGTGAGCGGCCAGGTCAAACGGGTGGAATTTGGCAATACCACGATTGATTTGGGCCGGGCCGAGGCCATTTTGCGCCGCGATCAAGCCTTGCCGCGTGAAAATTTCCGTTTGGGCGACCGCGTCCGCGCCTATATCGAGGATGTGCGTTTGGAAATGCGGGGGCCGCAAATTTTCCTCTCCCGCACCCATCCGCAATTCATGGTGAAATTATTCGCCCAGGAAGTCCCCGAAGTTTATGACGGCATCATCGAAATCCGCGCCGTCGCCCGTGATCCGGGCAGCCGCGCCAAAATTTCGGTACATTCCAATGATGCCTCGATTGATCCGATTGGGGCCTGTGTCGGGATGCGCGGCAGCCGCGTCCAGGCGGTGGTGGGGGAACTCCAGGGCGAAAAAGTCGATATTATTCCTTGGTCGCCCGATCCGGCCACTTTTGTCGTGAATGCCCTGGCCCCGGCCGAGGTCTCCAAAGTGGTGCTGGACGAGGATTCCCGCCGCATCGATGTGATTGTGCCGGACGATCAACTTAGTTTGGCGATTGGCCGACGCGGGCAAAATGTGCGCCTGGCGACCATGCTGACCGGCTGGCAAATCGACATCATGACCGAGACGGTCGATTCCGAAAAACGCAACGAAGAAATCCGCGTCCTGTCCGCCTTGTTTACCGAGGCGTTGGATGTCGATGATGTCATTGCCCATTTATTGATTGGCGAAGGCTATGCCTCGGTCGAAGAAGTCGCCGAAGCCCCGTCCGAAGTTCTGGCCGCGATTGAGGGCTTTAACGAAGATGTGGCGAGCGAACTCAAAGCCCGCGCCGCCAATTATTTGCAGGAACGTGACAGCAAATTAGAGGCCGAACGGGTGGCTTTGGGGGTGGAGGATGCGGTCGCCGCCCTTCCCCACATGCAGCCCGCTTTTATGGTGGCCTTGGGCCAAGCCAATATTCGCACCGTCAATGACGTGGCGGATTTGGCCGGTGATGAAGTCCAGGAATTGGTCGGAGAAACCGCCTTGCCGCTTGCCGCCGCCAATGAAATGGTGATGGCCGCCCGCCAAATTTGGCAAGCATAGGACAAAATATTTTTACGCCCCCCCCTTCCTGATTAGGGAGGGTCTGAATAGGTCGAGAAAATCTCTGACCCCCCCTTCCTGATTAGGAAGGGGGGGATAGAAAAGCTTGAATTTTTTGCTAAAAAAATTCTAAGCTTTTCTTGGGGGGGTTGGTGTAACATGTTGATTATATTAATCAATTCTCAACATCACCAACCCCCCCTAGCTCCGCTTAGGGCGAAGCCCTTAGCGGAGCTTTCCCCCCCTTCCTAAGCAGGAAGGGGGGGTCAGTACGACTTTTTCAGACCTTCCCTAAGCCGGAAGGGGAAGTCATAATCGGAATTCTTTAGGAAACGGGATATAGGAAATTTGCCAAGAAAATTAACCGCACCGCGCCGCCGCTGTCTGGTCGAGGGCGGCGGCCCCAAGGCGCGTTTGTTGCGCTGGCGGCTGGCGGGTGGGCGAGACCAGGGTGGGCGAGACCAGGGCGGGGGCAAAATTGAATTTGACCCCGCCCATAATTTGGCGGGTCGCGGATTTTACCTCTGTCCCGATCCTGAGGTGATTGGCCTCGCTTTGCGCAAAAATCTTTTTGCCAAGGCGGCGCGGCGCAAACTAACCCTGGCGAGCGATCCCGCCGCTTTTATCGGCGAGATTGAGCAAAGCCTGATCCAGTTTGTGATCACGCGCTTGGCGGCGGCCAAACGGGGCGGATTGCTGCGGTTAATCCCGTCGGCACGGCCAAACCAGGACACGCCAAACCAGGTCACGCCAAACCCGGCCGAACCCATCAAGCGGGAGAGGCCAGGTCAAACCGTTTGGCTGTATTTGGGTTCTGGCCAGACGGACTCTGACCAGACGGACACTGACCAGGCGGGTGATAGCGAGGCGGGTGATACCCAGGCCGTCCAAAATCCCGATGATTCGTGGTTGGAACTGAAATTCCCCAATCACGACCGCGTGATTTTGCTGAAAAAATTGGGGTTAAAGGCGACGGATGATGAGATTTTACTCTGGCTCGGCTGGGACAAACCTACACAAGGAATGGCAGCACAGTTGCAAATTGTGCTAGAACAGCTTAAGAGCTTGCGTGCGTGAGTATAAACTTGCCTCCGGATGATCGTATTTTGCCGCCCGATGGTCATTAGCGTCGGGTGTTAATCAAGGAAATCGCTGCAGCATGAGCAACGAAAATGAGCAGAGTTCAAAAAAATTAACCCTTACCAATCCGCTTTCGGGCAAGGGTAAGCTTGAGCTGAAACGCACCCCGGAATCGGCAAGTGTGCGCCAGAGTTTCTCGCATGGACGCAGCAAAACCGTCACGGTCGAGGTAAAAAAGAAAAGACCCGGCCCCAACGAAAATACTGGCAGCCCCGGCAGTCCGGGCAATCCGCCACCGGTTAATCCGATGATGGAGGCCGAGGCCGCGCCGCCCGACATGCCGCCACCGCCGCCCAGCCAAACCGTGGCCGCGCCGGTGACGGCAGAGGTGAGTCCGGCGCCCATCCCGCCAACTCCCGCCGCAACCCCATCCCCATCCGAGCCATCTGATCTCGGCACCAAGGCGCAAGCCGCCCCACCGCCGCGCCCGCCCGAAAAGCCAAAAGCCCCCGACGCGGCGAAACCGCACAAACAGCATGAGGCCGCCCCGTCATCATCGGGGTCGGGTTCTGCTTCTTCCTCGCGCTCTGGCCGCGGGCGCGGGCGCGAAGGCGGGGGGCGCGAGGCTGGCTCCGTCAAATCATCGCCGCCACGTAAACCCAATAATTTGCGCGAATTGACCGCCGAAGAAAAAGCCGCGCGGGTGCGGGCTTTGCAAGGGGCGCAACAATTCGAGGCCGAACAACAGCAGAAATTGGCCGAACAATCCCGCCAAGCCGAAGAAATGGCCGAAAAACGTCGCCAGGCCGAGGCGGAAAGCAAAAGGCTGGAAGCCGAACGCGCGGCGGCTCGCCCCCAGACCGCGCCCGACGCATCGCGCGGCCACGAGACGAACCGAAACCAAGGGACTTCCGGCGAGCGTCTCACCAAAGCCGATGCCAATGCCAATGCGACCGCAAAGGCAACCGGCAAATCTGGCCCAGGCGGTCGGGCGGGCGATGCCCTCGGTAAAAGCGGCCCCGCCGCCGCCCTAACCCCAGTTGTCGCTGAGGACGAGGAGGAAGAGGCGGTCGGCAAGGGCAAAAAACCCGGCAAAGTGGCCGAGGTCAAACGCCCCAGCCCAGCGGTCAAACGGGGAGAACCCAGACGGCGTTCGGGCAAGATTACGGTCACCCAGGCCCTTGATGACGATGAAAATGCCGAACGGGTACGCTCCCTGGCCTCGGTGCGGCGGGCGCGGGAACGCGAAAAACAACGGATGCAATCGAGCCAACAAGAAAAAATCTACCGCGAAGTCATTATTCCCGATTCAATCACGGTGCAGGATTTGGCCGGACGCATGGCCGAACGCGGGGCCGATGTGATCAAGACTTTGATGCGCATGGGACTCATGGCCACCATCAACCAAGCCATCGATGCCGATACGGCAGAATTGATTGTCAGCGAATTTGGTCACACCCCCAAACGCGCCTCGGAATCCGATGTCGAAATTGGGCTGCGTGGCCCCGAAGACCGGGACGAAGACCGCATTTCGCGGCCGCCCGTGGTCACGGTCATGGGACATGTCGATCACGGCAAAACCTCGCTCTTGGATGCGTTGCGGGCGACCGATGTGGCCGGCCACGAAGCCGGCGGGATTACGCAACATATTGGGGCCTACCAGGTCACTTTGCCGAGCAACGCACGAATTACCTTTATCGATACGCCCGGCCACGAAGCCTTTACCGAGATGCGGGCGCGGGGTGCCACCGTGACCGATATTGTCGTGCTGGTGGTGGCCGCCGATGACGGCATCATGCCGCAAACCATCGAAGCCATTGCCCATGCCAAGGCCGCCAAAGTTCCCATCGTGGTGGCGGTCAATAAAATCGATAAAGCCGATGCCGATCCCAAACGGGTACGCAGCGATTTATTGCAACATGAATTGGTGGTCGAAGAATTGGGCGGCGATGTGCTGGCGATTGATGTCTCGGCCAAATCGCGCATCGGCCTCGATAAATTAGAAGAAGCGATTCTGCTCCAAGCCGAATTGCTCGATTTACGCGCCAATCCCCACCGCACCGCCGAAGGCACCGTGATCGAGGCCAAATTGGATCGCGGTCGCGGCCCGGTCGCCACCGTCTTGGTGCAACGCGGTACCTTGCGGGTCGGTGATGTGTTTGTCGCGGGCGGGGAATGGGGACGGGTACGTGCCTTGATCGATGATCATGGCCTGAATGTCAAAGAAGCCAGCCCCTCGGTGCCGGTCGAAATCCTCGGCTTGCAAGGCACCCCGCGTGCGGGCGATGAATTATCGGTGGTTGAATCCGAGGCGCGCGCCCGCGAAATCGCTGATTTCCGCACCCGTCGCCGCCGCGACGCCAATATGGCCTCGGCGGCGCGCGGTACGGTCGAGCAAATGCTGTCGAAAATTGCGGCGGGCGAGGCCAAAGAATTCCCGGTCATCATCAAAGCCGACGTGCAGGGCAGTTTGGAGGCGTTATTGGCTTCCTTGACCCGTTTATCCACCGGCGAAGTGGCGACGCGGGTGCTGCGGGCGGGGGTCGGCGGCATCAACGAATCCGATGTGTCGCTGGCACGGGCTTCGGGCGGCTTGATCATTGCCTTTAACGTCCGCGCCAACGCCCAGGCCCGCGAAGTCGCCAAACGCGACGGGGTTGATATTCGTTACTACTCGATTATCTACAATGTCGTGGATGATGTTCGCGCCGCCTTAAGCGGGATGCTGGCCCCGACCTTGCGCGAGAATTTCCTGGGTCTTGCCGAAATTCGCCAGATTTTCGACATTACGCGCGTGGGCAAGGTGGCGGGCTGCTACGTCACCGATGGCTTGGTCAAACGCGGGGCCAAGGTGCGCTTGCTGCGTGATCATGTGGTGATTCATGAGGGGACTTTGAAAACCCTCCGCCGCATCAAAGACGAAGTGCGCGAGGTCAAACAGGGGCTGGAATGCGGCATGGCCTTTGAAAATTACCACGACCTCAAAGAAGGCGATCAGATTGAATGCTTTGAAATCGTCGAAGAGGCACGGCAATTATAGGGAATACTGGCAATGACACGGTCTCATGGTCGCGCCCCCTCGCTGCGCCAATTGCGAGTGGGCGAGGAAATCCGCCATTTATTGGCGGGGATGCTGGCGGCGGGGGATTTGCACGATCCGGCTTTGCACGGCCTGACCTTCACCGTGACCGAGGTCAGCGTCAGCCCTGATTTCGCCAATGCCACCGTCTATGTCACGCCCTTTTTCACCCAATCTTATGTGATGCCAGCGGCGTTCCTGGCCTTGCCCGCCCATTCCCAGGCCGCGGCCATTTTCACCCATACCAAACCCGCCTTGACGCGGGCGGCTCCGTTTTTGCGCAGCCAATTGGCGCGGCAGCTTTCCTTGCGTCAGACCCCGCGGCTTAATTTCGCGTTTGACACGGCGTTTGATTATGCCAGCAAATTAGCCGCGTTGTTTAATTCGGAACGCGTCGCCCAAGATGCCGCCGCCCACCAGGATTAAATCTTGGTAAAAATAATGAGGCAAGAGGTAAGAGGATAGAAGGAAGAGGTAAGAAGGAAGAGCGTCATTACCCGCCGCAATCCCCGTGAAACGGGGATTGCGAGTCGGGTAATCCCCCAGGAGTTTTGGGGAATAATACTCCTGGGGGATTACC
>JASGCR010000307.1 GCA_030054015.1 Candidatus Symbiobacter sp.
TGGTGAAAATCTAATCAGAATCAATAAGTTACACCAACCCCCCCAAGAAAAGCTATGAATTTTTTTACAAAAAATTCAAGCTTTTCTATCCCCCCCTTCCTAAGCAGGAAGGGGGGGTCAGAGATTTTTTGGACTTACTCAGACCTTCCCTAAGGAAAGTCCGAACAAGTCTCAAAAACAAAAAAACTGGCATTTGCGAGCGGGCGTTTACGCCCGCGAAGCAATCCAGAAAAATCGAATAATTTCAGGATGCTACTGGATTGCTTCGCGGTTGCGATGCAACCGCTCGCAAATGCCACTTTTCTTGCTTTTTTGACTTGTTCAGTGGTTCCCTAAGCAGGAAGGGGGAGTCATAAAGCGGAAATCATTTGGCAACAGAGTATCGATGAAAGTTCAAAATGAAAATATTAACCGTGGCGACTTCCCGCTACCCTTATTTGCCGGCCATAATGGTCGCCGCCGGATTTTTTGTTTTATTGTTGGTGGCATCGGGATTTCGGGCCACGGCGGGGGTGTTGATTGTCCCGTTGGAGCAAGAATTCGCCTGGTCGCGCACCGCCATTTCGCTGGCGATTTCGGTTAATTTAGTGTGCTATGGCTTGGCGGGGCCGTTTTCCGCCGCCTTTGCCGCAAGATTTGGGTTGCGCCGCGTGGTGTTAACCGCCATGGCGGTTTTAGCCCTGGCGGCTTTGTTGGCCACGCAAATCACCGCCACCTGGCATTTGGTCGTGGTGTGGGGGTTGATGGTCGGCACTGCGGCGGGCATGGTGGGTTTGTCGCTGTCAACCATCGTGGTCGAGCGTTGGTTCACCACCCATCGCGGGTTGGTACAGGGATTACTCACCGCCAGTTTTGCCACTGGGCAATTGGTGTTTTTGCCCGCATTGGCGAATTTGGCGACCAATTCGGGCTGGCGTTCGGCTTGTATCATGATTGCGGTGGCGGGATTGATTACTTTGCCGGTGGCCTGGCTGTTTGTGCATAATCGCCCCAATGATGTCAACGCCGCCAAATTTGGCGAATCAAAGTCCGAGGCCGCATCCCGCAATCAAATCGCCCTGGCGCGTCCGGTCGGCAATCCGTTGCTCATGCCGCTCACGGCCCTGTTCGAGGCAAGCAAGCATCTCGATTTTTGGCTGTTGTTTTTGACCTTTTTTATTTGTGGGCTGTCGACCAATGGCCTCATTGGCACCCATTTAATTGCCGCCTGTACCGATGTTGGCATTACCCCGACCCGCGCCGCCTGGGTTTTGGCCGCGATGGGGATATTCGATTTATTCGGCACGATTGGTTCGGGTTGGCTCACCGATCGCTTTGACAGCCGCATTTTATTGGGGTGGTATTATGGCCTGCGCGGCTTGGCCTTGCTTGCCCTGCCGACCGTCTTGGCGGTAGGCGATTATTCGGTGTGGTTGTGGGTGTTTGCGCTGTTTTACGGGCTGGATTGGGTCGCCACGGTGCCGCCCACGGTGCGCTTGGCGACCGGCATTTTGGGGCGCGAGCGGGTCGGCATGGTGTTTGGCTGGATTAATACCGGTCACCAAATCGGGGCGGCAGTGGCGGCGGGCGGCGCGGGTTGGATTCGCACCGTCTATTCCGATTACGCCATGGCCTTTATCCTGGCCGGAGCCGCCTGCTTGCTGGCAACCCTGGCCGCGTTGGCGGTCGGGCGGCGGGGGCAGAAACCTGAAACTCCCTCTGGTTCGCAACCCGCGTAAAACATAAGCGCATACGCATATTTATATATGCACATATACGAATATGTTTATATCATGATTTATTAGTCTTAAAAATTGATCAGACTTTCGGAATCGAAAGCCTGATCAATTGCGCCTAAATGCCCCTATCGTTTACCCGACTTTAATTTGTTCCACGACTTAGAGATGTAAGCATTCAACTGTGGAGTTGGGGGGTTTAACTTTGTCTTGAGCTTGGCGAATCCTTCATCGGGGAGGTTGATACCCTTATGGTCAATCATTCTTTTATCAATCATCGGGTATGCCGCCGGAATCGCGCCCGGATAAAAATTCAAATTGCTGTTGGCGGCGGCGAATTTTGGTTCCATTAAGGCGTTCATAAAGGCATAGGCCTCATCCAAATTCTTGGCGGTTTTGGGAATAAAAAACCCATCATACCAGACCAAACTACCCTCTTTGGGCAAGTTAAAAGCCAGTTTGACGCCGGTTTTGCCCGAATCCGCTCTGACCTGCGCCTTTAAGTGGTCGCCACCCCAGGCCATCGACAGACAATATTCGCCATTAGCTAATGCTTCGTAATGATTCGTGTTATCAAAGGTGGAAATATAGGGACGCGCTTTCCACAACACCTCCATCGCGGCATCGACATCCGCATTGGTTTTCGGATTGGGGTCTTTGCCAATATATATCAAGGCCGACCCAATGACATCTGCAACCGAATCAAGGTAATTCACCCCACATTTTTTAAATTTCTTGAGTATTTCGGGTTCGAACAACATGGCCAGGCTGTCAACCGGTGCATCTTTCATGATTTTTTGTTGTTTAGCGATGTTATAGGCAATGCCATCAACGCCATGAAAAAACGGCACCATATATGTATTGCCGGGGTCCAGCCCCGCCATTTGTTGCAAGATTACCGGATTGAGGTTTTTCCAATTCGGCAATTTGGATTTGTCCAATTTGACCAAAAGATTGGCCTTGATCATCCGATCCAACACATTTGTTTCGGCATTGACCACATCATATCCAGTGGCCCCGGTGAGCATTTTGGCTTCGGCCGAGCCAATATCGGCATAGGTATCGTAAATGACTTTGATGCCGGTGGATTTTTCAAATTCCTTGATCGCCGTCGTGTCGATATAATCGGAATAAGCATAGAAATTGACTTGCTTTTCCGCCGCCTGGCCGGGGAGTGACATTGCCAGGATTGCCGCCGCAATCAGGGAAGCAGATAACAGCATTCGCATAGGTTTATATGATTTCATCATGGACGTTTCCTTTCATGTTCGTGAGGATATTGTAGACATTCCAAACCTATCCTTAAGGAAGGTCTGAACAAGTCTAGTTTTACCCCCCCTTCTTTAGAAGGGGG
>JASGCR010000308.1 GCA_030054015.1 Candidatus Symbiobacter sp.
TCTGGATTGCTTCGCGGCTGCGCCGCTCGCAAATGCGCCGTTCTTTTGGCAAGAAGGTGACTTGTTCGGAGGTTCCTTTAGGAAGGGGGGGCATAAAGCGCAATTCTTTAGGAAACAGAGCATAATTAAATTGCATGTACTCCAAACGAAAATGCAATGCGTTATTATGATTGACATCGAGAGATTAAAGGACCTAAAAATTAAACTTCGCAAGCTTTAAATCAAAACGTATCGAAAAAAAATTCTATAAGTGGGTTCCTCATCATGTCCGTTCCGGAATTTCAAAACTTTCTGTTACCGATCTTGAAAATTGCGGCAAATGGAGAAGTCCTCTTTCAAGATGCCATAAGTCAAGTGTCAGATTTTTTTAATCTTTCCGAAGATGACCGTAACGAACGAACAAAAAGTGGCATAACCAAGGTAAAAAATCGTGTAAGTTGGGCGATTACTTACTTGACCAGAGCTGGATTAACCAAACGCACGAGACGTGCTTATTTCGACATTACAGATTCCGGCAAAAAAGTTTTGGCGGAGAATCCAACGCATATTGATTATAATTACCTTTCACACTTTGAAGCTTTTGTGGAATATAAATTTGGAAGACAAACTGCCATCAAAAACGGTTCGTTAACCGTTCTTGAGAATAATGATACTCCACAAGATCGTATTGATTCCGCCATTGATGAAATGAACCAAGAAATAGTTAGTGAATTACTTGAGAAAATTATTGCACTGCCCCCCAAATCTTTCGAGAAATTAATCATTAATTTGATGGAAAAAATGGGTTATGGCGATGAAGAAGACAGTCAACACACTGGAAACACAAGTGATGGCGGTGTTGACGGCATTATTTATGAAGATAAGCTGGGATTAGGCCAAATATACTTACAGGCAAAACGTTACTCGGTTGATAAGGTAATCTCAGTAGATAAAATCCGTGAATTCGCCGGAACCATGAGCGAACGTGGTGCCACAAAAGGCGTGTTTGTTACCACCAGCCGATTTACCAAAGATGCCCTGGCCTATAATCCAGGTAATTTGGCAAAATTGGTACGCATTGACGGGGATAAACTCACCAATTTAATGCTAAAATACGGGGTTGGCGTAAGGACGATTAACACAATTGAATTGAAAAAAGTTGATTCCGACTATTTCGATGAATTAATAATTTAATCTGTGAAATTCCCCCAACATCCTTTCAATCCCTACCCTTGCTAGACAACCCGCTAAAAATATGCTTTATATCGCTGGTTAAAATCTGACCCAATCCCCCGCCGCAAAATTCGAGTTTTCCATTATGCCGGATGTTACACGCGCCGATAATGATAAAATCATCATCCTCGATTTTGGCAGCCAATTTACCCAGCTGATTGCCCGCCGCGTCCGCGAAATCGGGGTTTATTGCGAGATTCACCCCTTTAACCTCCAAGACGACAAATTGCGGGCGTTAAACCCCCGCGCCATTATCCTGTCGGGCGGGCCGCAATCGGTCACCGAATCGACCACGGCGCGGGTGCCGCCAGGCGTGTTTACCTTGGGCATTCCGGTGTTGGGCATATGTTACGGTCAACAAACCATGTGTTCGCAATTGGGCGGCGTGGTGACGGGCGGGGGTGAGCGCGAATTTGGCCGCGCTTTATTAACCCTGTCTGAAAAAAATCCGCTTTTTGCCGATTGCGGCGATGGGACTCAGCCCTTAACCGTGTGGATGAGCCACGGCGACCGCGTCACCGCTCTGCCGCCTGGGTTTCGCCGCATCGGCACCAGCGACAATGCGCCCTTTGCCGCGATAGCCGATGATAAGCGGCGATTTTACGGGCTGCAATTCCACCCCGAAGTGGCCCACACGCCCCAGGGCGCGGTTATTTTGCGCAATTTTGTCCGCAATATCGCCGGCTGTACTCCCAATTGGAGCATGAAAAACTACCGCGACGAGATGATTGCCGCCCTGCGCCAACAAATCGGCGATAAGCGGGTGATTTGCGGGTTATCCGGCGGGGTCGATTCGGCGGTGACGGCGGTGTTGTTGCACCAGGCAATCGGGTCGCAATTAACCTGCGTATTCGTCGATACTGGTTTGCTGCGGCGTGGCGAGGCTTCGCAAGTCATTGAATTATTTCGCAATCATTACAACATAGAATTGATTGCGGTCGATGCGGCGGCGCAGTTTCTGGCGGCCTTGGCGGGGGTCACCGATCCCGAAATCAAGCGCAAACGGATTGGTGCCACTTTTATTGATGTTTTCGACGCCGAATCCGCCAAAATTAAGGATGCCGAGTTCCTGGCCCAGGGGACTCTCTACCCCGATGTCATTGAATCCGTGTCGGTCAGCGGCGGCCCCTCGGTCACCATCAAATCGCACCACAATGTTGGCGGCCTGCCCGCCGCCATGAAATTGAAATTGGTCGAACCCTTGCGCAGCCTGTTCAAAGACGAAGTCCGCGTACTTGGCCGTGAATTGGGCTTGCCCGCCGCCATGATTGGCCGCCACCCCTTTCCCGGCCCTGGCCTCGCCATCCGCATCCCCGGCGAAGTCACGTTTGAACGCTTGGAATTGCTCCGCGCCGTCGATGCGGTTTATTTGGATTGCCTCCATGCCGCCGGATTGTATGATCAAATCTGGCAAGCCTTCGCCGTGTTATTGCCGGTACGCAGCGTCGGCGTGATGGGCGATGGGCGGTCTTATGATTATGTCTGCGCCTTGCGCGCCGTCACCTCAACCGACGGCATGACGGCGGATTTTTTCCCGTTTTCAATGGAGTTCTTAGCCCACGCCGCCACGCGGCTCATCAACGAAGTCCCCGGCATTAACCGCGTCACGTACGACATTACCTCAAAACCGCCTGGCACCATTGAGTGGGAATGAGCGGCGCGGGTGCGACCCGCAGCGGCGGGTGCGACCCGCAGCGATTCGTTTTTTCATTGCTCTTGTTGCAACATGGCGCGAAAGTTGTACAAGGAAGGTCTGAGTAAGTGCCGAAAATTCCGTCCATTCCCGCCGCGCTGACTAAAGAGCGTCATTACCCGCCGGACTGCAAGCGGAAATCCGCTTGCAGTCCGAGTCGG
>JASGCR010000309.1 GCA_030054015.1 Candidatus Symbiobacter sp.
GACCGATTTATGCCGCTTCGCGGCAAAAATCTGCGGGTAATGACGCTCCCTTTTTAAGGAATAATACTCCTGGGGGATTACCCGACCGATTTATGCCGCTTCGCGGCAAAAATCTGCGGGTAATGACGCTCCCCTTTTTAAGGAATGATACTCCTGGGGTAATGACGCTCCTTTTTTAGGACTTAACCAAAACCTATCTATACATGAAAACTCTCGCCGCAACCGCACCGGCCTTTTTCATTAGGATTACGGAAAATAAAGCCGGATTTCAAGGGTTCCTCAATGTAATCCATTTCGGTGCCGAGCAAAAACATCATCGCCCGGGGGTCAATCAAGACGCGAACGCCTTTTTGCTCGATCACCTCATCGAAGGCACCTTTTTCCTGGGCATAGTCGACGGTATAAGACATGCCCGAACAACCGCGATTGCGGATGCCAATGCGAACGCCATAGGCCGGGCCATCATCCGACGCGGCGGGGGCGGCCAGTAATGATTTCACCCGCGCGGCGGCGGCATCGGTCAACAGCACCACGGGCGGACGCGCCGCCAGGTTTTGTACCGGAGTCGGTCGATTTAGGTCAAGGCTATTTTGGGGGGCATCCATCATAAATTTCCCTCTACACAAAAAAGGACAGCGCAATTGCGCCGCCATTACCCTCTAAAATATTGATTAACGGCTTGCAATTTCAAGAGAGTGGGATTATAGCTGACGAGGCTTTAAAAGAAAACTGTAATCTGCCTCTTTGTACCAACCGCGGCACGGTTTAGCCGCATTCAACCAGTGTAAGGTAAAAAAATGAAACCAGACATTCATCCCAATTACCATGAAATCAACGTGGTTATGACTGACGGTACCCAATATAAAACCCGCTCCACCTATGGCAAAGCGGGGGATACGCTGCGGTTGGAAATTGATTCCAAATCGCATCCGGCCTGGACCGGTGGGCAGCAACGCTTGCTCGATACGGGCGGGCAATTGGCGCGGTTTAATCGACGCTTTTCTTCGATTGGCCTCGATAAAAGCAACAGCAAATAACCCCAATGTTTGCTTCGCCTCATTTACCCGCCGCCATGAACTGCATCGAGATCAGCCAATTTGGCGGCCCCGAAGTGCTGCGTTTGGTACAAAGACCGCTCCCCGTAATCAAAGATCACGAGGTGCTGATCAAATTGGCGGCGGCGGGGGTTAATCGCCCCGATTTATTGCAACGGGCGGGTCATTATCCAGTTCCAGCCAATGCCAGCGATTTGCCCGGACTCGAATTATCCGGTGTGATTATGGCCATCGGGGCGGGGGTTGGCGCGCGGGATAATAAGCTTGGGTTAAAATTGGGCGATGCGGTGGTGGCTTTGAGTAATGGCGGCGGCTATGCCGAATATTGCGCCGTGCCGGTGGGCCAGGTATTGCCGCATCCGCCGCAATTATCCATGATTGAGGCCGCCGCATTGGCCGAGACGGTTTTCACCGTGTGGTATAATGTGTTTATGCGCTGTCATTTGAGCCAGGGCGAGAGTTTTTTGGTGCATGGCGCGGCATCGGGAATTGGCACCACCGCCATCCAATTGGCTAAGGCGCAGGGGGCGCGGGTGTTCGCAACCGCCTCCGGCGGGAATGCAACCGCCTCGGGCGGCAAAAAACTCGCATTGTGCCGCAAATTGGGGGCGGATATGGTCATTGACCGCGACAGCGAGGATTTTGTCGCAATCTGCCGCCACCATACCGATAATCACGGCATCGATGTGGTTTTGGACATGGTGGGGGGGGACTATACCCTGCGCAATCTTGAGGTTTTGGCGATGGACGGACGCCTGGCCCAAATTGCCTTTTTGCGCGGGAACCAAGTGGCGTTTGACCTTAATTTATTGATGCGCAAACGCTTGACCGTGACCGGCTCAACCCTTAGGCCGCAAAGCGACCTCGGCAAGGCCAAAATTGCCCACAGCGTCTATCACCATGTCTGGCCGATGATTGCCGCCGGGCAATTGCGTCCGGTGATCGACCGGCTGATGCCATTGGCGGCGGCGACGGCGGCGCACCAGGCCTTGGAAGCGGGGGAGGTTGCGGGAAAAATCGTGCTGGTGGTGGATGATGCCTTGGCAAAAACCCAGGTAAATGCCCAGGCAAAAACCCTGGCACCGCGGTAATTTATTAAAAAATGACAAAGTAAATTGCAATTGCCACGGCGTAACTGTTATAGTCACGCCTGGTAATAAATTAATTGAACGGGGCGGCAGGTTGCCGCCGTGGAGAAAAAAATGTCACTACCGTTAATGCCCAAAGCCACCGCCGTTTGGTTGGTCGAAAATACCAGTCTAAGTTTCGAGCAAATCTCGCGTTTTTGTGGACTGCATATTTTGGAGATTCAGGCCATGGCCGATGGCGAGGTCGGGATTGGCTTGCAAGGCATTGATCCGATTTTGAACGGACAATTATCGCAGGCCGAGATTGATCGCTGCCAAGCCGACCATGGCGCGAGTCTGAATTTGCTCAATAACCAATTGCCGGAACCGTCAAAAATGATCGGGATGCGCTATACCCCCATTTCCAAACGGCAAGACAAACCGGATGCGATTTCTTGGTTGGTGAAAACCTGGCCGGATTTGACCGATGGCCAGATTCAAAAACTGATCGGCACCACCAAAAACACCATCCAAGCCGTACGCAACCGCACCCATTGGAACATCACCAGCATCAAACCGCGCCATCCGGTGACTCTGGGTCTATGCACCCAAGCCGAGTTAGAGGCCGTGGTCGGCCAACGCGAAGCCGCCCGCCAAGCCGCGGAAACCGAGAAATTAATGCAAGCCAAACCTGAAAGCGAACCTGAGATCGATGCCGATTACGCGTTCGGTAATTTCGCCAGCAATTTAACCCCGTAGGGGCGGCGTCATTACCCGACCGTTTGCTCCGCAAACGGCGGGTAACGACGACTCCTTTTCCCGTTGCAAAAAAAAGAGCGTCATTACCCGCCGGGTCTCTCCTTGTGCCGCCGCAAAAAAAGAGCGGCAAAAAAGGGAGCGTCATTACCCGCCGGACTGCAAGCGGGAATCCGCT
>JASGCR010000030.1 GCA_030054015.1 Candidatus Symbiobacter sp.
ACCCGACTCGGACTGCAAGCGGATTCCCGCTTGCAGTCCGGCGGGTAATGACGCTCCCTTTTTTTTCGCTCCCCCCTTTTTGACGCTCGCTTTTTGACGCTCGCTTTTTAAGCGGGTAATGACGCTCCCCTTTTTGACGCTCCCTTTTTGGCACTCGTACTTTAAGCGGGGAATGACGCACCTTTTTTTAACAGGCCGCCGCCGCATCACGCGGCAAGGGTGATTTTCCCAAAACGGCATCGGCTAATTTCTCGGCCAGCATAATGGTCGGGGCATTGAGGTTGCCGGTGGTAATGGCGGGCATAATCGACGAATCGATCACCCGCAAGCCCTGCATCCCCCACACACGCCCATCCGGCCCCACCACCGCCATTTTGTCGGTCGCCGCCCCCATTTTGCAGCTACAAGACGGGTGATAGGCACTTTCCAGTTTTTGCCGCAAAAATGCGTCAATGGCCGCGTCGCTGGTGATATCGGCGGTCGGGTTTAATGCGCGGCCACGATAGGGATCAAAGGCAGCCTGGGCAAAGATCTCCCGCGTCAAACGCACACAAGCCCGCATTTCTTGCCAATCTTTGGGGTGGCTCATATAATTAAAGGTGATTTTGGGGGGCGTGGCCGGATCGGCATCGGCCAGCCGCACATGCCCGCGGCTTTGTGAGCGCATGGTGCCGACATGTACTTGGAAACCATGCTCGCTCGCCAGGCCTTTGCCATCATAGGTCACCGCCAAGGGCAGAAAATGATATTGAATATCGGGATAGGGGCTTGCCGCCGATGCACGGATAAAGCCACAACTCTCAAAATGATTGGTGGCCCCCAATCCGCGCTTAAACAACAGCCAATTCAAGCCGATCCAAGCCCTGGCCAGCAAAGACATATGACGATAAAGCGTTATTGGCTGGGTACAGGCGATTTGGTGATAATATTCCAAATGATCTTGCAGATTTTCACCGACGCCAGGCAAATCATGCACGACCGCAATGCCATGTTGTTGCAAAGCCTCAGGCGCGCCAATGCCAGAGAGTTGCAAGATTTTGGGGGAATTGATCGAACCCGCGCTTAAAATCACCTCACGCCGCGCCCGCAAGGTCATTTTAGCCGCGCCATTTTTGCCCGCGTCTGGTTTAAACGACCCATCCCGTGCCGCGCCTTGGGTAAATTCGACCCCCACCGCCCGTTTATTCTCAACCAGAATGCGCGTGACTTGGCAGAGGGTTTTCACCGCCAAATTGTGACGGCGAAGGGCGGGACGCAAATAGGCATTCGCCGCCGACCAGCGCACCCCGTCTTTGACCGTCATGTCCATGCGGCCAAAGCCTTCTTGCTGCGCTCCATTGACATCGTCGGTGGCTTGGTAACCCGCTTGCTGTGCCGCCGCGATAAAAGCGTGATAGAGCGGGTTTTTCAATTCGCCATAACGGGTCGCAAGTTTGCCCTGATCGCCGCGCCAGGCATTGCCGCCACTGTGGCGATTTTCGGCGCGTTTGAAATAAGGCAACACATCGGTGTAGGACCAATTTTTAGCCCCCAATGCTTCCCACCCGTCAAAATCGGCGGGATTGCCGCGAATATAGACCAGACCGTTAATCGAACTTGAGCCGCCCAGCACTTTGCCGCGGGGACAGGTGATGCGGCGACCATTAAGTTCGGGTTCCGGCTCGGATTGATAAAGATAGGTATATTTCGCCAGATTGAGCGGGATCGACAAGGCACTCGGCATTTGGATAAAAATGCTTTGATCCGAGCCGCCATGTTCGATCACACAGACCGTATGCTCGCCCGATTCGCTCAGGCGATCCGCCAAGACACAGCCCGCCGAGCCGGCCCCAATAATGATGTAATCAAATTCTTGCATAATGGTGGTTCGCATTCTGTTTGACTTTGTTGGCGTTAATAAGGCGCATCGACTTTGCTCAAATTCACATAAACGCTTTTGATTTCACTGAAATGATCGAGCGCAAGGCGGCTGTTTTCGCGGCCAATCCCCGATAATTTCATGCCGCCAAACGGCAATTCGACCGGCGTGACGTTGTAATGATTGATCCAGCAGGTCCCTGCCCTAAGCTGAGCAATGACGCGGTGTCCCCGTGCCAAATCGCGGGTAAAAACCCCGGCGGCGAGGCCAAATTCGGTGTTGTTAGCGCGGGCAATCACGTCGGATTCGTCGGTGAAGGGCAAAATCGTCATCACCGGGCCAAATATTTCTTCGCGGGCAATCGCCATATCGTCATGACCGCCGTCAAACACGCAAGGTCTGACAAAATTGCCGCCTTTAAGTTCGCCCGCCAAACTCACCCCGCCGCCGCACAATAATATTGCCCCTTGGCGTTGTCCCGCCTCGATATAATTCATGATTTTTTGGTGATGTTGCGGCGAAATCACCGCGCCAATTTGCGTCCTGGGATCAAGCGGATCGCCAATCACCATGCGGTTGATGCGCGTCAATAAACGGTCAATAAATTCCGCCCGGATATCGTCATGGACGTAGACGCGGGTGCCGTTCGAGCAAACCTCGCCCGCCGAATAAAAATTGCCAATCATCGCGCCACTGACGGCATCGTCAAGATCGGCATCGGCAAATATGATCATCGGTGATTTGCCGCCCAGCTCCAGAGTCACCCGTTTAAGCCCCGCCGCCGCCGCCCGCATGACGCGCTTGCCGGTGCCGACCTCGCCGGTTAAGGAGACTTTGCCAATATCCTGGTGGGCAATGAGCAATTGACCGGTGGCCGCCCTCCCCTGCACCACCGTAAAAATTCCGTCCGGCAATCCCGCCCGTTGGATAATCCGTTCCAATTCAATGGCAGAGAGCGGGGTTAATTCCGCCGGTTTAAATATCACCGCATTGCCGGCGGCCAAAGCCGGTGCGCTTTTCCAACAGGCGATTTGTAACGGGTAATTCCAGGCCCCAATCGCCGCCACCACCCCAATTGGTTCGCGCCGCGTATAGCCAAACGCATTTTGTCCCAAATCGACATAATCGCCGGTATCGGTGGCGGCCACGGCGGCAAAATATTCAAAACATTCGGCCCCGGATGCGACATCCACGACCAGGGTTTCTTGGATAGGTTTGCCAGTATCTTGGGATTCCAAGCGGGCCAGGGCATCGTTTTCGGCCCGCAATAAATCCGCGACGCGGCGCAATTTACGCCCACGCTCCGCCGGGGTAAGTGCCGCCCATTGGCGTTGCGCGTCCTTTGCCCGCGCCAGTTTTTGGTTAATTTCTTGCGGCCCAGCGGCTTGCAATTCCGCCAATATCTGGTTGGTCGCCGGATTGACCGTTATGATCGGGGCAAAATCCGCCGCCCATTGATCATCAAAGGCAATGTTATCGGCAAAGCGATATTCTGGCCCTGGTAAATCTGGCCTTGGTAAATCTGGCCTTGGCAGATCGTGCGATTTGGTCAATTATTTCCCCTCCCTCTCAACCGGTCATTAGATCGCAATGACCATGCTTGGAGTTTTATTCATGGCAACCGCGTCGTAACCCGTCATATTTGACTGACCACCAATGTCGTTAAAAATTGCCAGCCCACCCGCAATCGTAAAGCCAACCAAGACATTTGACAAGCCGATTCGTTGTTTTTTCTTAACATCCCTCAATATTTAAAAGGAAGAGCGTCATTACCCGCCGCGCAGCCAAAGAGCGGCAAAAAAGGGAGCGTCATTACCCGCCGAAAGCCGCCGCGTAAGTGAAAGCGGCGGCAACTTTATGCTGTCGCCGCCGATCCTTACGCGGCGACCCGTATAACGGATATTTCGAGTCGGGTAATCCCCCAGGAGTTTAAGGAATAATACTCCTGGGGGATTACCCAACTCGCGCTGTCTGTTCCACAGACAGCGCGGTGGGGAATGACGCTCAGTTTTTGCTGCGTTTTTTGGGCGCGGTTGGCGGGGATATGTGGTTTAACCCCAATGATGGCGCACGCTGTTCATAGAGTCGAAAGAGTAATTCAATCCTCTCACGGTCATTGCTTAATTTGCGGTCGGAATAAATTGCTTCAACGGCGCGGTCATTTTCAAGATGTGCGCGTTTAAGATCATTGGGCATTAAATCGGGATCATAAAGCAATTTCAATCGATCATTAGGGTATTCTGCCCGCGCATCCAAAATCGCCTGGCCGTATTTTTCCAATTTCTTGAGTTTATCATCCGATATTGGCGGAATTGGAAAGGTGTTATACACCATGCCGATAGAATAGCGGAATCGGCTTTCTAATCGCCCGCCGATGTTACGCAACCACACCATGTGTATTCGGGACGTTAATAACGAGAAATGAACTAGAGTTGGGTTTTCAATCAGTCGGATCGCATTGCTTGGTATTACCGGAGGTTTAAGCCAAGCAATTGGCACATAGTCCCGCGTCTCAGAACTTGTTTCAGGTACCGCCAAAAATGGCTGTTCGGGAATAACATTGACATGATAATTGCGGGGAAAATCGGCAATGGCATTGGTACCTTTGCTGTGACTGTTTTGACGGAATTTTTTAACCGCGTTGATCAGTTTGCGGGTTTCCTTCATTAGATTTAATTCATCGAGGGTGGCATTTTGCAACGCCAAAATCCAGCGTTTCTCGCCATTGATCAATTCCTTTGCCCCGATATAAGGGTGCATGAATCGTTCTGCCATTGGTTCTTTGTACAAAAATAAACGGCGTCTTTCTTCGTCGAAGATATAATTGCCACCATCAATTGGTTTAGAGCCAATAATCATGGCGGGCAAGCCATTGAGTGGCTCTTTGGTCTCGGTGATCACCAGATTTGGATCATGCAAATTGCTGGCATCGAATAAATAGGGCGAAATGGCTTTACAGGCAATTTCAATCGGTTTTTCCGATGGGTCGGGATAGGTAAAAAGCCGTTTGGATTCGGGTACGTGATCGCATTTAACCAGACCGATTATGACACAATGCACATGAGCTTTGCCACGCGCTTCGGATGTCCAGACAAAGGGTTGATAGGCAAATTTAATCGATAATTGAAAGCGTTCCAGCATAATCGGCCAGAATTGCGCCACTTGTTCCCCCTGGCAAATTGAATTTACGGCAACAAAGGCAAAGGGCGTATCGCTTTTTTGATTGAATTTTGCTGCCTTGAAAAACCAATTGGTAACATAATCCAAGGTGCCGCCGCTACCACCCAATTCGCCTTCGCGGTGGGTTTGGCTGCGTTGCTTATCACTTTGGAATTTCGCGCCGCCAAAGGGGGGATTGCCAAAAATAAAGCTGCAATTTTCGGGTTCAATCAGTTGCGACCAGTCGGTTTCGAGCGCATCTGCATGAAGGATTCTGGGTGATTTTTGTAGGGGGATGCGGATATAAACATCCTTGATTAAAGAAGATAATTCTTTATTCATTAAATGGTCGGTCATCCAAAGCGCGGTTTCGGCAATCCGCACCGCAAATTCATTCAGTTCAATGCCGTAAAATTGGTCAACATCAACCATCGAGGCGAAAGATTGTTCTAATTTGGTTTGCTTACCCCCCGATGGAGAAATTTCAAGTAATTTTTTGATAATGTCGTGTTCTAGCCGTCGAATTTCCCGGTAAGCCACCACCAGAAAATTCCCGCAGCCACAGGCCGGGTCAAAAAAAGTCAATTCGCGCAATTTTTTTTGAAAATTTTTGATGCGATCAAGGCTGGCGGTTTGGGTGTTGCTGATTTTCTGCCATTCCGCCCGCAATTCATCAAGGAAAAGCGGGGCGATCAGTTTCATGATATTTTCTTCGGTGGTGTAATGGGCGCCTTGCTCGCGCCGTTCCGGCGGCAACAACACCGATTGAAACAAAGCACCGAAAATAGTTGGGGATATTTGCGACCAATCATATTTGCATAGATCAATCAATATTTTGCGCATTCCCAGGTTAAAGGGGGCAACTTTTAATGTATCGGAAAATAACCCCCCATTTATATAAGGGAATTGTAGAAGATCATGGTCGGTATATATGGGGCGATTGCTGTTATTACTATTCAAAACATCAAATAATTGTTGCAGCCTAAGCCCGACATCATCGCCATCGTCACGGGTTTTGTTGCGCAAAAACTTAATAAACATATTGCGACGGTTGAAAATTGTATCGGAAGCAAAAAGACAAAATGCCAGTCTTACCAAATATTGTTCAAGATCATGACCGTCATAGCCAGAATCTTTGAGCGCATCATGTAATTCGCCCATTTTTTCCGCAGCCTTGACATCCAAATTTTCGGGAATGTCAAAATCACCTTCGTGATCGGCAAAAAGATCGGCAAAAAAATCAATGTATTTGTGAAATTCCGCCAAAGTGAAGCGAAAATTTTTCTCCCCGCCCCGATCAGTGATGATAAAATTCTGAAAATCACTGACCATGATGTAACGCGGTTGGTCTTCAGTCTCTATGCCGAATAAATAGGATTCAGCTTGGGTCTGCGCTTTGTGCAAATCGCGTCCGATTGATTTTTGTTCAACCAATATTTTCTTTGGCCAGAACAAGTCAATAAAACCACCTTTCTTTTCATCGGTCAGTTTTTCAACGAATCTTTCAAATAAATCCACGCGCAATTGGTTAATGCCGAACACATTGAAAAACTCGATATAAAATCGATGCGTGTCTTGGCGTTCATGACCGCGCCCTTCCCAGTTTGACTGGAAAATTTGAGCACGGCGTATGATTTCGCTTTTCGCAATCTGCATGGTGATGTCACAAATTATCTGAAATAAATCAGCCTACACTTAGATGCCCAGCGCATCATAATTCCCCTGATTATCAATCGATCACGGGAGATATACAACGCGATAGAATGGGAGTCAAAGATGTTTATACTCCCGGGACATTGCCCGACTCGTGCCGTTCGTGCTGCGTACAGCACGCTGGGCAATTACGTTCACTTGATTGGCACTATATAAAAAATCACCTAAACATGTATCACCTTGCCATACGCATCCAACACGGATTCGCCCATGGCTTCGGACACGGTCGGGTGGGGGAAGATGCTGTTCATCAAATCCTGTTCGGTGGCCTCCATCGTGCGGGCGATGACGAAGCCCTGGATCATTTCGGTGACTTCGGGGCCGATCATGTGGGCCCCCAATAATTCGCCGGTTTTGGCATCGAAGACGGTCTTGATCATGCCATCGGTCTCGCCCAATGCCACGGCCTTACCATTGCCGACCAGGGGGAAGCGACCGACCCGCACGGCGATCCCGGCTTGTTTGGCGCGGTCTTCGGTCATGCCGACCGAGGCGATTTGCGGCGAGCAATAGGTACAGCCCGGAATTTTACTGACATCCAACGGGTGCAGATGTTTTTCCCCGGCAATATGTTCGACCGCCAAGACACCCTCGTGGCTGGCTTTGTGGGCGAGCCAGGGCGCGCCGACCACATCGCCAATCGCGTAGATATCCGGCTCGTCGGTCTGCATAAATTGGTTGGTCACAATGTGGGTTTTTTCAACCTTAATTTTGGTCGATTCCAGGCCGAGATTCTCGACATTGCCGACAATTCCCATCGCCAAGATCACGTTTTCGACCGTGATGGTTTGCGCCGGGCCGGCTTTGACGTCAATCGTCGCGGTGACGCCGGTTTTGCTGGCGGCCAAAGATTTCACACTGGCGGCGGTGATGATCTTCATGCCCTGTTTGGTGAATTGTTTGTGAGCAAGCCCTGAGATTTCGCTGTCTTCGACCGGCAAAATGCGGTCAAGCACCTCGACCACCGTGACATCCGCCCCCAATTGGCGGTAAAAACTGGCAAATTCGATGCCAATGGCGCCTGACCCCACCACCAGCAAAGATTTGGGCATGGATTTTGGCACCATCGCCTCACGATACGACCAAATGCGGTCACCATCGGGGGCGAGGCCGGGCAAACTCCGCGCCCGTGCGCCGGTGGCGATGATGATTTTCTTGGCGGTGATGGTGTCGGTGACGGCCCCGTTCTTGCTGACGTTAAGGGTGGGTTTGCCGGCGGCGCGGGCGGCCAGTTTCGCCTCGCCATCAAACACGGTGACATTGTGTTTTTTAAGCAGGAATTTCACCCCGCCCGATAACCGCCCCGCCACTTTGCGTGATCGGTCAATGATTTTGCCGAAATCGAACGAAGTTTCTTTGGCCGAAAACCCAAAATCGCCCATATGATGCAGCATGGTGTTGATCTCGGCCGAGCGCAGCAAGGCCTTGGTCGGGATACAGCCCCAATTCAGGCAGATGCCGCCAAGATTTTCCCGCTCAATCACCGCGGTTTTCATTTTTAATTGCGCGGCACGAATGGCGGCGACATAGCCGCCCGGCCCGCCGCCAATAACAACAAGGTCAAATTCATGATTGGGCATTTTTTTGGGTTCCTGGCTTGGTTTTGGTTGTATTATGATGGGTTTATGGGTTGTTCAGTTTGGCCTGTTCGGCCTTTAATTCGGCGAGGTGTTGTTCGACCCATTTGATACGTTCGGCGAGGATTTCCTTGGGGTATTTGGGGCGTTTTGGTTCATCCCAGGTGACATCAAAGCGGATTATGCCGTTATATTCATCGATGGTGTAGCCTCGGCCTTTGTCCTTTGGCTTTTTTTCAGAGGTGCGTGTGAATCCAAACATATTGTTCTCCTTTTTTGACCAACCAAAAAATTGGCTTAGTCAGTCTCGCTGATAGTGTATGTAACTTCCAGTTTAGCAATTTGATCGTCGGTAAGATAAATTCTTCTTTCCGATTTCCCTTGGTATTTAAATCGAGGAGATTGGAAAATTTGCTGTTGATAAACAGAGGCATCTTCATTTGGTTTATCATATGCTATTGAATAATCTTCTAAATCGATATATCTATCAATTTTCTCTACCGCATAAATTTCACGTGGCTGGGCAAGATAAGAAGCCTCAATAATCTTGCCAATTATTATTTTCCCATCTTTCAGTGTGATCTTTACCTCGCGGTCTTTGTTTTCAAATACAAACCGTGCCATCACGTCAATATGTCCCGATTGTTTGGTGAATCTCGCCAACCGAGCAACCTTAAACAACCAGCCATAAGTCATGAACAGGCTGGCGACCAAACCCAAACCCGCGCCAATGATGATCACCCCAAACACCCGCCAGGATAGGGCAAAATCCACCGCCGTCAACAATATTTTATCACGTTGATCGGACAAAGTCTTGCCCAAATCAATGGTTGTTTAATACCCCTCAAAAATTAAAAAGACCGAGCGTCATTACCCGCCGCCCAACCAAGAGCGTCAAAAAGAGAGCGTCATTACCCGCCGCCGCATTTATGCGGCGTGTCGGGTAATCCCCCAGGAGTTTTAAGGAATAACATTCCTGGGGTATTACCCGACTCGGACAGCAAGCGTTTCCGCTTGCTGTCCGGCGGGTAATGACGCTCTTTTTTTGGCTATAATAACTCCTGGGGGATTACCCGACTCGCGCTGTCTGTTGCACAGACAGCGCGGCGGGTAATGACGCTCCCTCTTTGACGCTCCATTTTTTTGCGGGTAATGACGCTCCCTCTTTGACGCTCTTTTTTTAGGAAGGTCTGATTAAGTCCCATTTTTGCAAAAAGAACGGCGCCTATGCGAGCAGTTGCGGCGCACGACACCGGCGCATCACTCACGCAATCAATTCAGGTATGTAAATTAATCCAGGGGTTTCTGTTGCCCGGCACCCCTGGCGGCCGCGTTAAGCTCACGCTACGTAGTTACCCCGAAGGGGGTGGCTACGCGGCAACAGCCAAACGAGGTTCAACGTTGTCGTTGGCACCTGTGTTTTTGACCCGGTAACGGCGGTATCATGCCGAGCGAAAGCACTATCTTTATCACGCACGTCGATCCTATTTCGCCCCCAAAACCATCCTGCATCTCAAGGATTTGCAAGGATTTAATCGTTTTGGTGGAGGCGGCGGGTACTGCCCCCGCGTCCGTATCGCCTATTCCATAGTGTGTTTATCGCCATAGACTAGATATAGTCGTTAATGACATAAATAATTCCGAGCGC
The DNA here is from genome assembly GCA_030054015.1 of Candidatus Symbiobacter sp. GTDB lineage: Bacteria > Pseudomonadota > Alphaproteobacteria > Elsterales > Elsteraceae > JASGCR01. Next base: position 9,956 of record JASGCR010000030.1, read on the forward strand.
GGATAATGTCAAGCGGAATCTTGGGGTGGGCAAAAATTTTTTTGACTCTCAATTTCGTTCAAAATACGTTATTAAAACTGTACCACACGAAAATCCTCGCCAAAGCCAAAATTTCGATCACAGTTAACCGCAACCACGGGAAAAATGCAATGAGCCAAAACGCGCCAGAATCCCAAGACTCCCACACCACCCGCCACGCTGTCGCCAAATTAGACGCGCGTTTGGGGCAAATGGTCAAGGTATTAGACCACGGTTTTGTTCGCGTGATTGATTATATGGGCGACGACAATGCGGTCGTCCAGGCGGCGCGGGTTTCCTATGGTCGCGGCACCAAAACCGCCAGCGACGACCAGGCTTTGATCAATTACCTCATGCGCCACCACCACAACACCCCGTTTGAAATGTGCGTGATCAAATTCCACATTAAATTGCCGATTTTTGTCGCCCGCCAATGGATTCGCCACCGCACCGCCAGCGTTAATGAATATTCGGCCCGTTATTCCATCATGGGCAATGATTATTATGTGCCAGAGCGAAAAGAATTAAAGCCGCAATCGCTTAGTAATCGCCAAGGACGAGACGGCAATATACATGATGAAGATGCAAAAGAAATTGAAAAATTATTACAGTCGCGTTCGCAACAAGCCTATGATGATTATCAAAAACTGCTCAATGAAGACAGTGATGGCAATGAAATTAATCACAACCGTCATGGTTTAAGCCGCGAATTGGCGCGGATGGTGTTGCCGCTCAATTATTATACCGAATGGTATTGGTCGTGCAATCTCCATAATTTGCTGCATTTTTTGCAATTGCGGCTTGACGCACATGCCCAATATGAGATTCGTGTTTATGCTGAAGTGATGTATGATGTCGTCAAAGATTGGGTGCCGATGACGGCGGCGGCGTTTGAGAAATTTCGCAAAGAAGCGATTAATTTATCCAAAGATATGCTTACGGCGCTTTTTATGCTGGTTAAAGCGCAACCGAGTGATGTGATAGCTTACCTTGAACAAAATAATACTTATTCTTTGTCCAAACGCGAAATCAGGGAAGTGGCAAATATCTACGCCCGCGAAACCCACGGAAATATTTGATCTTTCCGGCTTGCTGCTTTTATCCCTTTTCTTCTTCTTTAGGATACTCCAATCAAGTCTCAAAAACAAAAAAATGGCATTTACGCGGCGACCCGTGAATAACGGACAGCGCGAGTCGGGTAATCCCCAGGAGTTTTAAGGAGTAATCCTCCTGGGGGATTACCCGACAGATTTATGCCGCGTCGCGGCATAAATCTGCGGGTAATGACGACTCCTCTTGTCGCTACCTAACAAAAGAGCGTCATTACCCACCGCGCTGTCCGTGAATAACGGACAGCGCGAGTTGGGTAATCCCCCAGGAGTATTATTCCCTAAACTCCTGGGGGATTACCCGACTCGGACTGCAAGCGGATTCCCGCTTGCAGTCCGGCGGCTAATGACGCTCTCTTGTTGGCACTCTTTGGCGGCGGCGGCGGCTAATGACGCTCTTTGAGATTGCTGCGAAAATAATTTTGCACGAAATGGAAAACCGAATGCGATGGAAAAGCGAAACGGGGCAAGCGGTGTCTGCTCATCTCCGCCCGCGCCATTTATTATTCATATTCCTGGGGCTGCATGTCACCGCTTTGGCGGTGGTGGCCTTGTGGGTACAACCGACTTTGCCGCTGGATGTGATTGAGCAATTAGGCTGGTCGCGCGATCTTGAATGGGTGTATTTCAAACACCCGCCTTTGCCGGCGGCGATTTTGGCAGCCCTCATGGCGGTGAGCGGCTTTAACCTGAACCTGGCGGCCCTGGCAGCCCCCCTATCTTCCGCCCTGGCGATGGGGTTGGTCTATGGCCTGGCGCGGCGGATGCTCGACCCCTGGCGGGCCTTGATTGCGGCCGCATTGTTAGAGGGGGTGATTTATTATAATTACACCGCCCTGCAATTTAATCACGATAATGTGCAATTGCCGATTTGGGTGGGATTGGCTTGGTGTGGCCATGTGGTTTGGCGGGATAATCGCGGGTATTTTTGGCTGGGTTTGCTGGCGGGGGTGGGCATATTAGCCAAATATGCCGTGGTGATGATGTTTCTGGCCTTGGGCTTGGCGTTTTTGCTGACGCAAAATGGGCGGGAGCGGCTGCGCAATTGGCGCGGCCTTGCCCTGGCGGCGATGGGATTTTTGCTGCTGCTGATTCCGCATCTGTATGGTTTGTGGCGGATTAATTTCACGCCCTTTGAATTTCCGTTGCAAAGATCGCAATTTGCCGCGCATTGGTATAATCATTTTATCTATCCGGCGCAATTTTTGGCATCACAAGGCTTGGCGGTGCTGGGGATGGTGCTTTTATCCGCATTATTTTGGCTGAAACAGAGAGGCGCGGCTTCTTCAAACCAAAAAGCGGGGGACATCGCACCCGTCGCCATTCGCCCAGCCGACAAAATTTATGTCACGCTGGTGGCATTTGCCCCGTTTGGCTTGTGTTTGCTGACCGAGATGGGGGTCGGGGTTAAATTCCGCGATATGTGGGGAACGCCGATGTTTTCGCTGGGTGGGCTGTGGGTGATGATGATGACCGCCCATAGGCCGATTCCCGTTTCGCGTTTGCGGGCGTTTGCGCTCTGGGTGGTGGCCTTAATGGGATTGGCGATGGCGGCAGAAATCGCCACCATTCGCTTAAGCCCCGCCATACGCGGGCAAGGCGATCACATGCACTACCCGCACGCAAAGGTGGTGACGACGATGCGCCAGCGATGGGATCAAATTGTGCCGGGGCAGAAACTGGATGTGGTGGTGGCGGATTTTTGGACGGGGGGACTCTTTGCCACTTATGACCGCGATCATCCCTCGGTGATGTTAGAGGGACAGGCGCAAAAATCGCCCTGGATTACCAAAGAACGCATTGCGCGGCACGGGGCCTTGGTGATTTGGTCGGGCGGTGACCCGGCGAGCAATCCCTACCAAGATTTGACCGATTGGTTCGGGGCGGAGGGTTTGCAACGTTATTGGCGGGCCGAGTCGCCCTTGGTCTTGCCGTACGAGACAACGGCCAACGTGCCGCCTGTGGAGCTGAATTGGGCGATTTTGCTGCCCATGACCGCCGGCGCGCCCTAACCCCATCACACGCCGTTGCGCTAACTAAAGGGCGTCATTACCCGCAGATTTTTGCCGCAAAGCGGCATAAATCTGTCGGGTAAT
>JASGCR010000310.1 GCA_030054015.1 Candidatus Symbiobacter sp.
GCGAAACTTGGGGGGGTTGTGATGTTGAAAATATATTAATAGAATCAACCTATTATACCAACCCCCCCAAGAAAAGCTTTGGCTCGTAAGCACTCGCCAAGCTTTTCTATCCCCCCCTTCTAAAGAAGGGGGGGTAAATCAATTTTCGACTTATTCAGAGTCTCCTTAGGAAGGTCTGAATAAGTCTCTCACCTCCTCCATTCCCGCCGCGCCTGCTTAGGCGCGGCTGGGAACCCAGACGGGGGGCGTAAGCCCCTCGCATAAAATGCCGTATTTGCTTAGGATTTAACAAAAATGGAGGGAGCTTTTCAACTTACTCAGTCCTTCCCTGGGTAATCCTCCAGGAGTATCGTTGCCAAAAAATGGAGCGTCATTAACCGCCGCTGCGCTGTTTTTGCTCTAATGCCGACAGAATTTGCCGCAAAGATGCCACCTCGTCGCTTAAAACCGCCAAACGTTCATGGCAATCGGCGATGAGGCCGACATCATGGGACACAGCACCATTGGTCACGTCACCGTCACAGGGCAAGCCATACGCCATAAATTTGTCATTCCGCTTGGCGTTTTTGCTGTGGGCGGGGATGCCGGTGACGGTGTCGCCGGCGGCTACGTTGCGGGTGACGACCGAATTGGCTCCGATGCGCGCGCCCCGGCCAATGACAATCGGCCCCAACACCTGGGCCCCCGCTCCGACAATCACATCATTTTCCAAAGTGGGGTGGCGTTTGCCCTGGTTGAGCGTTACGCCGCCCAAAGTAACGCCCTGGTATAATGTGACATTATCGCCAATTTCGGCGGTTTCTCCGATCACCAAGCCGGTGCCGTGATCGATAAACACGCCGCGTCCGATGAGTGCGCCGGGGTGAATCTCGATGCCGGTCCAGATGCGGGCAAAATAAGCCACCAGCCGCGCCGAGAATTTGAACCCGCGCCGCCAAAGCCCGTGCGCCCCCCGATGCAGCAACAGGGCATGAAAGCCGGGATACAGGCAATAAACTTCAAATTTTGACCGCGCGGCCGGATCGCGGGCCAAGATCAAAGCCGCATCATGGCGAATAAGTTTGAACATTTTTTTCCCTTTCGATTTGCTTTGTTTTGGAAGAATTTTGCCGCATTTACCTTGACGGAACCGGGCTATTTAAGGTAGAATCCATGTCCTAGAAAATTCAGATTTGCCGCCCCCTTTGCCGTCCCCCGCTTTCTAATCGTAAAGGGAGGCTTTTAATGCCACCTCGCGGCATTAAATTCTTTTCGTCACACGCTCTTTTCTTTTAGTCAAACCGCGCCCTGTGGTAAAGTAATTATTACATGTTATTACCCCAAGTGACGTCCCGCAATATATTTGGTTGGGATAGCCTGACCGGAAATCCGAAATAGATCATGCCCGAAATCATGCTGAGCGGCCCCGAAGGTCGGCTGGAGGCGCGTTATAGCCCATCAAAGCAAACCGGGGCACCGACCGCCCTGGTGCTTCATCCGCATCCGCTTCATGGCGGTACCATGAATAACCGCGTCACTTATGCCCTGTATCAAACTTTTCATCAGCGCGGGTTTTCGGTTTTGCGTTTCAATTTCCGCGGTGTCGGGCGCAGTGAAGGCAGCTATGACCAGGGCGAGGGAGAATTGGCCGATGCCGCCGCCGCCCTGGATTGGTTGGGTGCGGTGAATGGCGAACACACGGCCACCTGGGTGGCGGGGTTTTCATTTGGGGCCTGGATCGGGATGCAGCTTTTGATGCGGCGACCGGAAATTGCCGGGTTTATTGCGGTCTCGCCGCCAGCCAATCTGTTTGATTTTTCGTTTTTAGCCCCCTGTCCGGTGTCGGGCTTGGTGGTGCATGGCAGCGAAGACGAGATTGTTCCCCTTCCCGCCGTGACAAAATTGGTGGCAAAATTGGCGACGCAACGGGAAATAACGGTCGAATTCCAAACCATCGCCGGAGCCGGCCATTTTTATCAACATCACCTCGAAGAATTAGGTCAAAAAGTCGGACATTACCTGGATATACGGGCTTTATCTCCCACCGGATTGCACCCTGAACATGCCAAAATAATCGCCGATCCCAGCCTGTTGCTCAAAGCCACCGCCGCAAGTTAGCCCTGGTCATGATCCTTTGCCCGCCAAGCCCCAATCACAATGCCCGCAAAACCGCGATTGATATGTTGGTCATACATTATACCGGCATGACCGACGGCGCGGCGACGCTTGATCGGTTGTGCGACCCAGCGAGCGAATGCAGCGCGCATTATGTCATTGACCTTGATGGGAAAATTTATGGCTTGGTGGCAGAAGCCAACCGCGCTTGGCACGCCGGCCGCGCCGCCTGGCGTTACCAGGATCAAAACCAACCCTGCCCTTTCCCATCCGACATCAACAGCCGTTCGATTGGCATTGAATTGGTTAATTTGGGGCATGAATTTGGCTATCACCCATATCCCCCCACCCAGATCGCGGCCTTAATCGGTTTATGCCAGGATATTTTGCGCCGCCACCCCGCGATTTTGCCGCGCCAAGTGTTGGGGCATTCCGATATTGCCCCCCGTCGCAAACAAGACCCCGGCGAATTATTTCCCTGGCCCGAACTGGCCGCCCAGGGCATTGGCATTTTTCCGTCCCTGGTAAATTCTTCCCTGGTAAATTCTTCCCTGGTAAATTCTTCCCTGGTAAATCCGTCTCTGGTAAATCCGTTTCTGGCAAATCCTTATGTGACCCGCGATATATTATTGCGGCCAGGCGATAGCAGCGCGGCGGTGGAAAATTTGCAACGCCGTCTCGCGCTTTATGGTTACGAGATTGACCCGACCGGCATTTATGATTTGCATCATTTCGCCGTGATCACCGCCTGGCAACGCCATTTTCGTCCCCAAATTTGCGATGGCCTATGGGACAGCGAATGCGACGCGCTTTTGACGGAATTATGTCGTTTGGCGGGTGAAAGCATGTCTTAGAGTCTGATCCAAAATTAATATCTAATAATTTCAGTATGTTAGACCCCCACTTCCTGATTAGGAAGGGGGGGATAGCGACGCTTAGGGCGAAGCCCTTAGCGGAG